>NZ_JBFUDR010000494.1:0-3069 GCF_056404615.1 Massilia sp. P2_C2
GTGTGCCATCGTACTGGCCAAACTGTGTGCCATCGTACTGGCCAAACTGCCCAGTTTCGATTGGGAGTTGGCGCAGCGGCGCCGCGCGGCTGAGCGCTACGCCTACTGGCTCAAGGACCATATTCCCATCATGGCATTGCGTGACGGGCGGACCAGTGCGTATGCGCAGTACACCATCATCAGCACACAGCGCGACGCCTTGCGCGCACGCCTGGAAGCGGATGGCATCCCAAGCGCAGTCCATTATCCGGTACCGATTACTCACCAGCCGGCTTACTGCCAGATGGACAAGGACGCCCACTGTCCTGAAGCGTTGCGCCTTTCGCGCCATGTGCTCAGTCTGCCGATGGGGCCGTATCTTTCCGATGCCGACATCGACCGCATCTGTACCAGCGTATTAGCGGCTGAATACGATGCCATAGGTGCCATGGAATGAGCGCCACGCCAACCGCTGGCAAGGTGAGGCCTGTGCTGACAGTACTGGCAGGCACGCTGGCAGCGCAGATCCTGCCCATCCTCGCGGCCCCGCTGCTCACGCGCCTGTGCACGCCGGCCGAGATCGGTGCATTCGGCGCCTGGCTCGGGGTGGCGGCCACCGCAACGGTGGCAGCCACCTTGCGCATGGAGACGCCGATGCTGCTCGAAACGGATTTGGCCGGGCAGGGCGCATGCCTGCGCGTGGTGGCCTACTGGGCGGCGGTATTGGCACTAGCGCTCGTGATGGCCGCATTTGCCGCGCGGCTGGCGGGCCTGCCACTGGCCTGCATGCAGAGCTGGCCGACGCTGTTCATGCTCGGCGGCGCTGTCTGGCTGATGGCATACCAGAGTATCGTGAATGCCTATGCTGTTGCCCATCAGCGCTTTGGCGCTGCCGCCCGGACCAAAGTGTGGACTGTGGTGGCAATCACGACAACCCAACTGGGACTACTGTGGTGGCTGGGGCGCGGCTCTGTCGCCCTGCCGCTTGGTCTGCTCGTGGGCCTGCTGGTGGGCGTGTCTGCCGCGCGCCGCTACGTACGCCCGCCCGCCGTGGCGTGGGATTGGCGCCTGCACCCTGCCGACCGGGGAGTCGTGAAGCGGCACGTGCGGTTCGTCCAGTTCAGCCTGCCTTCCGATCTCCTCAATACCCTGGTCGGACAGTTGCCGCTGCTGCTGATCGGCAGTGCCCATGGCGCTGCAGCGGCGGGCATGTATGCGCTGACCCACCGGGTGCTGGCCGCCCCCGCATCGGTGCTGTCGAGCTCAATCCTGGAGGTCTTCAAGGCGCAGGCTGCTCAGGAGTGGCGTGGAAACGGCGACTGTCGCCAATCCTACCGTCGTACATTCAAACTGCTACTGGGAATTGGCGCGCTGCCGTCGCTGTTGCTGTGGTGGGTAGGGCCGCCCCTGTTCGCCCTCGTATTCGGCGCCAGCTGGCGCGCGGCAGGCGACATGGCCAGCCTGCTTGCGCCCCTCTATCTCGTCGGCTTTATCGCCAGCCCGCTGGGCTATGTCCTGTATATCACCGGTCGCCAGCATGTTGAGCTGGCCTGGCAGGGCGGGCTGCTGCTGGTCACACTGGCGGCCTTCCTGCTGCCGGCCACGCTCCGGCAATGCCTGCTCGCTTATGTCTGGGGCCGTATTGCCATGTACCTGCTGTACATGAGCCTGTCCTACCGCGCGGCGCTGGGGACTTCACCATCGAGGGAGCACTGCAATGCACGCTGACCATGCCAGCGCCGGCCACGCTCCGCAGGGATTGCCTCAGGTCGCTTTCCTGATACTTTTCCCCGGCTTCTTCTTTTATCACAGCGCCCTCGGCCTGGGTTACATCGGCGCTTTCGTGGGGGGATACTTCACCCCGGCTGCGGTCGTACTGCTCCTTCCGCTCCTGTTTGCCTATGCGGGTCAGTTGCGTCGCTCGGGCGGTCCCGGGCCAGGCGAACTGGCATTTTTCGGCTTCATTCTGTATATGGGCGCCATCTGGGTGGTGCAGGTTGCCGCCGGTGCCAACGCGAGCATCACCCGCAGCCATCTGCTGTTCCTGCTCGACGCGGTGGTGGTGTTCATCATCTTCCGGCTGCTGGACGTGCGTGCTGTCTCGTTGCAGCGCAAAGCGCTGGTCAGCCTGCTGCTGATGTCCGCCATTGTGTTTACCTTCGAACAGGATGGGATGTTCTACCTTGGCGCGCTTGGCCTCGCACGCGACCCGGAGGCGGTTGCTACCTACCAGGGCTTTTCACGGTCCTATCTCTTTGTCTATCTGGTCGTAAGCGTACGTTTGCAGTCGATCAGCGCGCGCCTGCCCCTTTACCTGCTGGCCGGCGCCACCCTGTATGTCAATGGGGCCCGCAGCGAATTCGTAGCGATGCTGGGCAGCGTTCCGCTGATCGAGCTATACCGGGCGCAGCAGCGCGCCCGTCTGCTCGGGCTGCTGTGCGCCATCGCGCTGGCCGTCAAGCTGGCCCTTGTGTACGGAACCCAATACCTCCCAGAGAACCGCACTCTGGAACTGCTTGATCTTTCCCAATCGAGCTCGGCAACACTACGCCATCAGTTGAACGTTCAGGCACTCGAGACCATCGCCAAGTATCCACTGCAGGGCAGCTATGCCAGCTATGAACCGGGCAGCTACGCGCACAACATATTGTCAGCCTGGGTCGATCTTGGCCTGTTTGGATTCCTGGCGCTTGTGGCGCTGCTGTTATGGCCACTTCAGCGCCTGCTCGTACAGTGCTTTCTACGACGCAATATGGGTCAAGACGTCGAGCTGCCTCTTTGCCTGTGTTGCACCACGGTGTTGCTTCTCCTGGGTTCTCATCACTATCACGACATGTTAATTGCCGCTACTTTAGGATCGTATGAACTCTATAATTCACGATATCGCGCGGACTCGAATCGTTCATCTCAGTTCAGCACATCCGCGGCATGATATCCGCATTTTTATCAAGCAATGCTGCAGCCTTGCCGCAAGCGGCTACCAGGTGTCCCTGGTGGTGGCCGATGGCCTTGGCGACGAGCAACGCGACGGCGTACAGATTGTCGACACGGGTGGCTGTGCGGGTCGGCTGCACCGCATGAGCGTGGGGG
>NZ_JBFUDR010000495.1:0-3059 GCF_056404615.1 Massilia sp. P2_C2
GCCGGGAAGGCATCCAGGGCCGCCTGCGCCGCCGCCGCGACGCCGACCGGGCCCCGGCCCGCCGCGACGTCCGGCCGGGGCCTCGCAGGCGGCGTCACCGCGGCAACGCTGGCCACGACGGGCGTGATCCACTGTGGCTGGTTGAACAGGCAACCGGAAAAGCCCAGCAGCGCCAGCACAGGCGCAACGATGAGTCCTGCCGCGCGATGAAAGCTGTAGTGGAAGTGCGGCCACGAGCCGCGGTGCGCGATCGTCAGGGCTTTGCGCCACGCCGCGAGGGTCGTCTTCGGCCACGCCAGCACGAGACCGAACACGGACGTGAACAGCAGCGCGAGGCCGGAAACGGCGATGACGGTCTTGCCCACGTCGCCCGCCAGCAGGTAGCGGTGCAGGTGGAACAAGGTGGGCATCAGCAGGGGGCGCGACAGCCCTGGCTCGCCCCACACGCGTTCGCCCGTGACGACGAGGCTGTCCGGGTCCACCATCACCTGGCGCGACCGGTCCAGCGTAAAGGGCCCGCGCCCGTCACATGAGGGCAGGCGGTACCACGCGATGGCGACTTCGCCGCCGCCTTCCGGCAGCGTCAGCTGGCTGGGGCGGCCGTACGCCGGGTCGGCTGCCAGACGGTCGACGATGCGCCCGATCGCACCGGGAGCGAGCGGACCGGGCGCCGGCGCCGCGTAAAACAGCGCCGGATTGAGCGCGACGTCGAGTTCATGCATCCACGCGAGCGCGCAGCCGGTGAGCCCCGACAGGCCGAACAGGCCGCCGAACACGAGGGCCACGCCGAGGTGCACGCGCCGCAACAGGGAACGGAAGCGACCGCTGACCATCGTTCAGAACCGGTAGCGCGCGCTGACCAGTACCGTGCGCGGCTCGCCCGGCATGTTGTAGTCGTTGGCGCCGCCGTGCGCGGACACGAAGTAAGTGCGGTTGAGTACATTCCTGACGGTGAACGTGACGTCCACCCTGGCGCCGTCGTAGCCGGCGCCGAACTGCAGGACGCCATAGCCCGGCAGCGTGGTGAGATCGTCGGGCGACGCGTAGCGGCTCGACTCCGCGCGCCCGCCGGCGGCCACCCAGAAATGGCCGTCCAGGCGGCGCTTGATCCACGCATTGAACGTGTGGCGCGGCGTGAGCGCTGCCGTATTGCCTTCGAACGGCGTGCCGGCCGACGTGCGCTCCGTCGAATCCTCGATTTTGCCGCGCATGTTTGCATAGCCGGCGATCGCATCCCAGCCCGGCGCCAGCTCGCCCATGAAACTCAGTTCGAGGCCGCGCGTGCGCTGGCGGCCGACCGGGAGCGAGAAATTCGTGTTGGCCGGATCAGCGACCTGGATGTTCGACTGCGTCATGTCGAACAGCGCCGCCGTCAGGCTGGAACGCGCCGACAGGTCGAGCTTCACGCCCGCTTCCTTGTTGACGGTCTGCGTCGGCTTCAGGGTGTCGCTGTTGGTGCGGAAGGTGAACGAGTCCGCGATGGGCTGGAACGAACGGTTCCACGATGCATAGACCGCCACCTTGCCCGTCGGCTGGTACACGGCGCCGACGCGCGGCGACCACGTGTCGTCGACGCGGTGCAGGTCGACGTTCTTCGCCGTGCGGTCGTCGCGGTCCTGCTTCAGGCGGTCGTAGCGCACGCCGGCCAGTAGTTTCCATTCGGGCGTCAACGCCACGAGGTCCTGCACGTACAGGCCGGCGATGTCGACGCGGTTCCTGTTGTCTGCGCTGGGCGTCACGGAATCCGGCAGCACCGGCAGGTCCGCGAGCACGGGATGGAACAGGCTGTAGGTCGCCACGTTGTTGCGCGAACGGAGGACCTCGCGCTTGTTCTGGCGGCCGAGTTCGAGACCGACCAGCAGCTTGTGGTTCGTCGTGCCCCAGGCTAGCGTCTGCGCGAGTTCGTTCTGGAGGTAGCGCCCGTCCTCGTCGCGCAGGCGGTGGCTCTGGCCGATCGTGACGGTCGGATCAAGGCCATCCTTGATGCCGCCGATCGACGTGTAGTTGCGGTCGAGCGCGTAGTCATAGGCGCGCAGTACCGTGTGCAGCTTCAGGTCCGGCGTGAACACGTGGTCGAGCGTCGCGGTGGCGCTTTTCACGTCGCTCTGCACGAATGCGCGCGCAGTGGCGTTCGCGGCGCCGAAATAAGTCTCGACCGGGACGTCGACGGGGCGGCCGTGGTAGCTGGGCACGCCCTGGTCGGCAAGGCGTTTGTCGTGCAGGTAGTCGGCCTGGATCGTCAGCGTCGTCTCCGGGCGCAGCCGGAACGTGGCCGACGGTGCGAGCGCCTGGCGGCGCAGGAAGTAGCGGTCGCGGAAACCGGTCGAGTCCTCGACGGCGCCCGTCAGCCGGAACAGGGCATCCTTGTCGGTCGCCGTCGTGCCGACATCGAACTCGCCCCGGCGCTGCCCGCGCGAACCGAGCGTCATACCCGCATCGACCAGCGGATTTTCCTGCGGCTTCTTCGTGATCCGGTTGACGAGACCACCCGCCGACCCGCGGCCGTACAGCACGGAGGCGGGCCCCTTCAGCACCTCGACGCGCTCGATGTTCGACAGGTCGCGGAAGTACAGCGCGTCGTCGCGCACGCCGTCCACGAACTGGTCGCTGATGGCGGAGAAGCCGCGGATCGTCACCTGGTCGCGCTGGCCGTCGCCGACGGAGAACGACAGGCCCGGCACGTTCTGCAGCGCGTCCTGCAAGGACAGCGCGTTCTGGTCATGCAGCACCACGGCCGGCACGATGTTGACGGTCTGCGGCACGTCGCGCAGCGGCACGCTGATTTTCGTGGCGCTCGTGGCGTCTAGCGCCTCGTACGCATCCACATCGATTTTCCTGTCCCGGACGATCACCTCCGGCATCAAAGGATCGTCGGCATGGGCCGGCGTCCACGCACAGCATGCGACGGCGACGAGGTAGGGGAGAGGACGAAGTGCTTGTTTCATGAAATCCCTGTTGGTGTTTGTATGGATTGGAAAACGGTGAGTCGGGTACGGATGGCGCGCATGCCGGCGGCGGCGACGGCGTACAGCAGGGCGACGGTCCAGAACATGGCGGGC
>NZ_JBFUDR010000496.1:0-3046 GCF_056404615.1 Massilia sp. P2_C2
CACTCGGCCGGATGCGCGATGCTGGCGATCCATTCCCGCAGCCGGGCCAGGTCGTTGGCCGACAAAGCGACCGCGGCCAGCATGGCGAACAGGTCGTCGAACGTCAGGCTGCGCATTGTCACTCCGGAAGAGTTAACTCGACAATGCGTATGACTTCGGCAACAAATTAAAGTTCACATAACAAACGCGAACACAGCCTTTTTTTCGTCCTGCCATGCATGCGTTCAACAACTTTTTCACAAACATAACGTGACGAGGCGCATCGGCGCTTGGTGCTAAGCTTGCCCTTCAGCGCAACATCGGAGGGCCTCGACATGCCGCAAACACGCCATGAAGTCGTCGTGATCACGGGCGCCAGCGCGGGTATCGGCCGTGCGGCCGTACGGCAATTTGCGCGCCGCGGCGCCCGCATCGCACTGATCGCCCGCGAAACGGCGCGGCTGGAGGCGGCGCGCGCCGAAGCCGAGCGTCTCGGTGCGCCGCAAGCCATCGCCATCTCCGCCGACGTGGCCGACCATGCCCAGGTGGAAGCCGCCGCCGAACGGGCGGAACGCGAGCTGGGACCCATCGACATCTGGGTCAACAATGCGATGGCGACCGTGTTCGCCCCGTTCGCCGACATCGCGCCGGAAGATTTTCGCCGCGTCACCGACGTCACCTACCACGGCTTCGTATGGGGCACGATGGCCGCGCTGAAACGCATGCGGCCGCGCGACCGCGGCACCATCGTGCAGATCAGCTCGGCGCTCGCCTACCGCTCGATTCCCCTGCAATCGTCCTATTGCGGAGCCAAGCACGCGATCAAGGGATTCACCCAGTCCGTGCGCACGGAGCTGGAGCACGAGCGCAGCAACATCCACATCGCCGTCGTCGACATGCCTGGCGTGAACACCCCGCAGTTCGAGTGGTGCAAGACGACGCTGACGCACCATCCGAAACCCATCGGCACGTACTTCCAGCCGGAGGTCGCCGCGCGCGCGATCTGGTGGGCCGCGCATGCGCGCCGCGCCGAGATCTGCGTCGGCGCGCCGACCTTGTCCACCGTGCTGGCCGAGAAATACGTCCCGCGCCTGCTCGACCTGTACCTGGCACGCAAGGGCGTGTCCGGCCAGCAGGGTCCGCAGCCCATCCCGGCCGATCGTCCCGACAACCTGTGGCACCCCGTGCCCGGACCGTTCGCGGCGCACGGCACGTTCGACGAAGGCGCGAGCACGCGCAGCCTGCAGCTGTGGGCGACGACGCACCGCACGTGGCTGCTGGCCGGCATGGGCGCGGCCGCGGGTCTGACCGGTCTCGCGCTGGGACTGCGCCAGCAGCGCAGGCACTGAACCACCAACGCAACCACGAGGACATGACATGAGCAAAACCGTCGGAGACTTCTTCGTCGACCGCCTGGTCGAATGGGGCGTGCGCACCATCTTCGGCTATCCGGGCGATGGCATCAACGGCGTGCTGGGCGCGCTCGACCGCGCCGGCGGCAAGATCCAGTTCATCCAGGTACGCCACGAGGAGATGGGCGCCTTCATGGCCGCCGCGCACGCCAAGTTCACGGGCGAGCCCGGCGTATGCCTGTCGACCGGCGGTCCCGGCGCGGCCCACATGGTGACCGGCCTGTACGACGCGAAATGCGACCACGTGCCCGTGCTCGCGATCTGCGGCCAGGCGCCGACGACGGCGCGCGGCGCGCACTACCAGCAGGAGCTGAACCTGGAGCGCCTGTTCCAGGACGTGGCGGACTACGTGTACGAAGCGAGCCAGCCATCGCAGGTGCGCCACCTGCTCGACCGCGCCATGCGCACGGCACTCGGGCGGAATGGCGTGAGCGTGCTCGTGCTGCCGAACGACCTGCAGGAAAAGCCGTACGAAGACCCGCCACGCAGGCACGGCTCCGTGTTCTCCGGCATCGGCTACTCGAAGCCGCGGGTCGTCCCGTACGAGGTGGACCTGCGGCGCGCGGCCGATGTGCTGAACGCGGGCAGCAAGGTCGCGATGCTCGTCGGCGCCGGCGCGCTGAACGCCACCGACGAGGTGATCGCCGTGGCGGAGCGCCTGCAGGCCGGCTGTGCCAAGGCACTGCTGGGCAAGGCCGCCTTGCCCGACCACCTGGCATGGGTGACGGGCTCGATCGGCATCCTGGGCACCAGGGCCAGCTGGGAAATGATGAACGATTGCGACACGCTGCTGATGATCGGCACGGGCTTCCCGTACGCGGAATTCCTGCCGAAAGAAGGCAAGGCACGCGCCGTCCAGATCGACATCGACCCGACGATGCTGAGCGTGCGCTATCCGGCCGAGGTCAACCTGCACGGCGATGCCGCCGAAACGCTGCGCCTGCTGCTGCCGCTGCTGCGGGACAAGACGGATACCGACTGGCGCGCGAAGATCGAAAAGGAAGTGCGCGAGTCGTACAAGGTGCTGGAAGAACGCGCGCTGGCAGGCGCGAACCCGATCAATCCGCAGCGCGTGTGCCACGAACTGTCGCCGCTGCTCGCGCGCGACGCCATCGTCACGAGCGATTCCGGCTCCTGCGCCAACTGGTATGCGCGCGACCTCAAGGTACAGCGCGGCCAGATGTACTCGCTGTCCGGCGGCCTCGCATCGATGGGCGCGGCCGTACCGTATGCCATCGCGGCCAAGTTCGCCCATCCGGACCGCCCCGTGATCGCGCTCGTGGGCGACGGCGCCATGCAGATGAATAACATGGCGGAGCTGATCACCGTGTCGAAGTACTGGAAGCGTTGGCAGGATCCGCGCTGGATCGTGTGCGTCTTCAACAACCAGGACCTGAACCAGGTCACGTGGGAACAGCGCGTCATGGAGGGCAATCCCAAGTTCGAGGCCACGCAGCAGATTCCGGACGTACCCTATCACCGCTTCGGCGAACTGATCGGCCTGAAAGGCATCTATTGCGCCGATCCGGACCAGGTGGGCGAAGCATGGCGCGAGGCGCTGGCGGCCGACCGCCCCGTCGTCCTCGAGTTCAAGACCGACCCGGAAGTGCCGCCGCTGCCGTCGCACATCACGCTGGCCCAGGCGAAGCACTTCA
>NZ_JBFUDR010000497.1:0-3045 GCF_056404615.1 Massilia sp. P2_C2
GATTACCGTAGGGTGGGCTCCCCGAGCCCACCAAATGTATGCAAACCTACGCCGCTTCCTCGTCCCCGCGCGGCGTCCTGCGATCGTCATACGGCCCGTGCGTGAGCCAGTACTGCCGGAACGCCTGCCGCACGTTGTCGCGCAGCTCCGTGTCGTTCCACGGCTTCGTATAAAAGCGGTAGATGGCCCCGCGGTTGATCGAATCGAGCACCGTCTCCACGCCCGTGTAGCCGGACAGGATGATGCGCATCGTGTCCGGATACATCTCCTTGACCTTGCTGAGGAATTCCGTGCCGTTCATCCCCGGCATGCGCTGGTCGCACAGCACCACCTGCACGCGGTACAGGGCCAGCAGCTCGAAGCCCTCGGTCGGCGACGAGGCCGTCAGCACGCGGTAGTTGTCGCGCCTGAACAGGCGGTGCAACGCGGTCAGTACGTTGACGTCGTCGTCCACCACGAGCAGCGTCTGGACGTTGCGGTCGTCCTCCGCCGGCCGCGTGGGCTGGGCGCGGTTTTCCAGCACCAGCCGGGCCAGGTCGGCGGGGAGGAGCGCACGCGAAAAATGAAAACCCTGGATCTCGTCGCAGCGGTGGCGGCGCAGCAGCGCCATCTGGGCGCGCGATTCCACGCCTTCCGCAATGACCTGCATGTGCAGGCTGTGCGCCATGCTGATGATGGCCAGCGCGATCGCGGCATCGTCCGGGTTGGTCGTGATGTCGCGCACGAACGCGATGTCGATCTTCAGCTTGTCGATCGGGAAGCGCTTCAGGTAGGCCAGGCTCGAATAGCCCGTGCCGAAGTCGTCGATGGCGATGCGGATGCCCGTTGCCTTCAGCCGCTCCAGCACCTGCACCGTATGCTCGAAGTTCGACATCAGCGCGCTTTCCGTCAGCTCCAGTTCGAGCATGCCGGGGTCCACGCGATGCTCCGCGAGCGCGGCGCGGATGCCGCCTTCCAGGTCGCCCTCGACGAACTGGCGGCTGGACACGTTCACGGCCACGCGCACGTCGCGCACCCCGCCCGCGTTCCAGGCGGCGATCTGGCGGCAGGCTTCGCCGACGATCCACGCGCCCACGCGCACGACCATGCCCGTGTCCTCCATGACGGCCACGAATTCGGCCGGGTACACGAGGCCGAAGCCGGGCCGGCGCCAGCGCAGCAGCGCCTCCACGCCGCTCACGCGGCCCGTGTTCAGGTCCAGCTTGGGCTGGTAGTGCAGCTCGAACTGGTCGCCGTCGATGGCGCTGCGCAGCGCCAGTTCCAGCTCCAGCCGCGCCAGCACCTGCACGTTCATCCCGGCCGTGAAGAAACGGTAGCCGTCGCGGCCGGCCTCCTTGGCGCGCACCATCGCCACGTCGGCGTACTTGACGAGCGTGCCCGGGTCGGTGGCGTCGTCCGGATACATGGCGATGCCGATGCTGGCCGTCAGCACGGCCTTCTGGCCGTTCAGGTCGAACGGCGCACGCAGCGCCTCGCGCACCTCGTTCGCCACGCTCACCGCCTCGTCCTCGGTCTGCTCGCGCGTCATCGTGAGGATCAGCGCGAACTCGTCGCCGCCGAGCCGGCCGATCGTGTCGCGCAGGCGCACGCAACGCACCAGGCGCGTGCTGAACTGGCGCAGCAATTCGTCGCCCAGCGCGGGGCCGAGCGAATCGTTGACCACCTTGAAGCGGTCGAGCGTGATGAACAGCACGACGATGCGCCAGTTCTTGTCCTGCGCGAGCTCGATGGCGTCGCGCAGCGTGTGGAAGAACAGGCTGCGGTTCGGCAGGCCGGTCAGGCTGTCGTAGTTCGAGATGTGCTTCAGGCGCTGCGCGGCCTGCAGACGCTCGCTGATGTCGCGCGCAACACCGATCAGGATGCGGTCGTGCCCCTGCTTCTGCAGCTGCCAGCTGATCTCGACCGGGACGGCGCCCTGCCCGTCCGAGCGCAGCAGCTCGGTCTCGACGATGTCGTGCTCGCGCGACGTCGATGCCGGGTCGGCATAGCGTTCGAGCTGCGCGCGTTCCGCCAGGCCCAGCGCCACGGGGGCGATGCGCAGCAGCGCGTCGCGCGAAAAGCCCAGCATGCGGCAGGCGCCGTCGCTGACGTCCACCATTGCCATCGTGCGCGCGTCGACGAGGAAGATGGCGTCCGACGTCGCGTCCATCGCGCCGCGGAAGCGCTGCAGTTCGGCCGTGCGTTCGCGCACCTTGCGCTCCATGCGTGCGCCGTAGTCGCGCGACTCCTTGTGGAACAGGCGCACCTCGAGCAGGTTGCGGATGCGCGTCAGCACCTCGACGGTGTCGAACGGCTTGCCGATGAAGTCGCGCGCCCCCGCTTCGAGCGCGGCCAGTTTCTTGTCCGGTTCGGCCGTCACGACGAGCACCGGCAGCCACGATTCGCGCTCCATCGGTTTCAACGCTTCCATCACCTGGAAGCCATCCATGTGCGGCATCTGCAGGTCGAGGATGATCAGGTCGTAGCGGTGCTGCAGGTGCAGCGCGGCCACCTGGCGCGGGTCGGTGGTGCTGGCGACGTGCTCGTAGCCGCTGGTCTTGAGCAGGAATTCGAGCAGCTGCACGTTCACCGGCTCGTCGTCGACGACGAGAATGTGCGCGTGGCGGATGTCGTTGGGCGAAATCATGGGGTAGTCCTCTCGAGCATGGCGTCGATGGCCTCGTTGAACTGGCCGATGTCGATCGGCTTGGTCAGGTAGCGCGCGAAGCCGGCCGCCAGCGCGCGGTCGATATCGGCCGGCATGGCGTTGGCGGACACCGCGATGGCGGGAATCCGCGCCGTCTCGGGCTCGCGGCGCAGCTGCGCCAGGACCTCGAGCCCGGACAGGCCCGGCAGGTTCAGGTCCATCAGGATGACGTCGGGCCGCTGGCTGCGCGCGAGCGACAGGCCGAAGTGGCCGTCCGGCGCGCTCACGAGGCGCAGGTCGGGCCGGAAGCGCACGATCTCCTGCACCAGCTTCAGGTTGGCCGGATTGTCTTCCACGTACAGCACCGTATGCTGGCACGCGGGCGCGCCGGCATCGGCCGCATCGGCCACGGCAGGTGC
>NZ_JBFUDR010000498.1:0-2982 GCF_056404615.1 Massilia sp. P2_C2
GGCCCGGCGACATCTATATGCGCCCCGAACTGGCCGGCATCACGGCGGTCGACTTCAACGCGTTTCGTGCCGGCGCCGCCAGCGGACGCGCGGCCGCCGAGGCGCAGGCCGCCGCGCTCGCGCGTCTCGGCCTGCCACAGGCGGAATACGACGCCTGGGCGGCCCGGTTGCGGACCGCCCAGGCGCCCCATCCGCGCGTGGACGAGGTGCAGATCACTGGCCTGCAGCGTGTCAATCCGGTCTTCATCGCGCGCCACCTCCACGTCCGGCCCGGCGGCCGGTTCGACGCGGACCAGCTGGAGCGCGACCTCGCGCGGGTGTATGGCGACGGCGACGTCGAGAGCGTGGACTACCGGCTCGTCTCCGTGGACGGACGCACGATCCTGCGCATCGTCGTCACCGAAAAGAGCTGGGGCCCGGACTACCTGCGCTCCGGTGTTTTCATTGAGGCCACCAACCGGGAGACGGAATTCGCCTTTCGCGCCGCCTACCACCGCAAGTGGATCAATGCACTCGGCGCGGAATGGCTGTCCGGCTTCCAGGTGGGCGAGCGCGCGGCGCTGTACACGGAGTTCTACCAGCCGCTGGAGGCGCGCCAGCGCTGGTTCGTCGAGCCCGTGCTGGGCCTTGCCCATGACCGCATCAGCGTCTACGAGGACGACAACCGCGTGGCGGAATACCTGATCCGCCAGCGGCGGGCCGTGCTGAACATCGGTGCGAACGTCGGCGTGCTCGGTGCGCTGCGCCTCGGCTACCTGGTCCGCCATCTCGATACGGCGGTCGAGACGGGGGCGCCGACGCTCCGCACCGGCGAGGCGACCCTGAAGGGCTGGCAGGCGCTGCTCGAGTTCGACCAGTTCGACCGGCCGTTCTTTCCCAACCGGGGCTGGTACGCCAGGCTGGACTACTTCGACCCGCGCGACCAGGATTACACGCGGCTGAGCGGCGACCTGCGCGCGGCCCGGACGTGGGGGCCTTATGTGCTGAATGCGCGTTATTACTACCTGGGCGCGCCGAAAGGACGCCTGCCGCTCGGYGATGCCGGCGGCCTCGGCGGCTTTTTGCAGCTGTCCGGCTACGTGCGCGACCAGATCCTGGCAGGCGACATCCGCTTCGCGAGCATCCGCGCCGAGCGCGTCATCGGCCGCATGCCGCTGGGCCTGCGCGGCGACCTGCGGATCGGTGCGTCGCTGGAGGCGGGCCGGGCGCGCGACCGGTACACCGAGACCCATCTGGACGGCTGGCAGCAGGCGGCCGCCGTCTATCTTGGCGGCGAGACGCCGTTCGGTCCGCTGTACCTCGGCTATGGGCGCGCCAAGGGCGGGCATGGCAGCCTCTACCTGTTTCTCGGCCTGCCATGACGGTTAGCCCTAGGTCCAATTTGCACCGGCCACTCGCGCCACGACAATGTCCCAACGTGTACCGGACATCGTCGCCGGTCGCGCGGATGGGGAGCTCGACGCTAGTCGAACCAAATATGAGGAGATGTGTCCAATCATGATCATGGAAAGCATAATGGGAATCGGGCAGGCCGCCAGGCTGCTGGGGACCAAGGTCAAGACTCTGCAGCGCCGGGAGCGTAACGACCAGTTCGCGCTTGACGAGCGCACCTGGACCTGTGCCGGCTGCGGCGCGCATCACGACCGCGACGTGAACGCGGCGATCAATCTGCAACGGCTCGCCACCGGCGCCCACGCGGCGCAAACGGCGCTACCCGAGGCGAGCCGGGCGGTAACGCCGGGCACTGCCGCCGGCCATGGCCCGGCGGGAGGCGGGAAAGTGACGCCTGTCAGGCACGAGCACGGTCAGCAGGAGGGCTCGGGGCAGGAAGAGATCGGTGAGCACTTGTGCGCACCTTCTTGATAGCAGGATGACGTGAAATTCGACCGATTGATGGAGCAGCTGACCGGCGTCCTGGCGCTGGTCGTGCTGGTGGGCGGCGCCCTCGTCGTGGTCGCGCCGTTCGTGACGGCGCTGCTGTGGGGCGCCATCCTCGCGTTTTCCACGTACCGCCGGTTCCTGAAGCTGGCCGATGCGCTCGGCGGGCGGCGCGGCATTGCGGCGCTGCTCGTCGTGCTCGCGATCCTCGTCGTCCTGATCGGCCCGGTCGTGTACGCGGGCAGCGCCTTCGCGACCCGCGTACCGGGTCTCGTCCTCGCCGTGCAGGAACGGCTCGGTGCCGGGACGCCGCCATTGCCGGACTGGATCGCGCAGCTGCCGTTCGTCGGACCGCGCCTGGAGGACGCGTGGGAAGCGGTCGCCGCGCGCAATCCGGAGGTGGTGGTCCGGCTGCGCCAGCTGGCCGCGCCGGTGCTCGGCGGGGCGCTCGCGGCCGGGCTGTCGGTCGTGCAGGGCATYGGTCTGTTGATCCTGTCCGTACTGTTCGCCGCGTTCTTCTACCTGAGCGGCGACAGCCTCGCCAGCGCCCTGCAGGGCGGGATGCAGCGCGTCGCCGGGGCGCAGGCCGACGCCCTGCTCGGCCTGATCGGCGGCACCGTCAAGGGGGTGGTGTATGGCATCCTCGGCACGTCGCTGGTGCAGGCGCTGCTGTGCGCCGTCGGATACTGGGTCGCCGGCCTGCCGTCGCCCGGCCTGCTGGGCCTCGTCACGTTCTTCCTTGCCGTGATCCCGGGCGGGCCGCTGCTGGTCGTCGTGCCGGGGACGATCTGGCTCGTGCAGCAGGGCGAACCGGGCTGGGCCGTGTTCCTCGTCGTGTGGTCGCTGGCGGTCGCCATTGTCATCGACAACGTGCTCAAGCCCCTCATCATTGGCCGCAGCAGCCATGTGCCGTTCATCCTCATCATGCTGGGCGTGCTGGGCGGGGCGGCGGCGTTCGGCCTGCTCGGTGTGTTCGTGGGGCCGACACTGCTTGCCGTGGCGCATGCGGTGCTGCGCGACTGGGTCAACGTGAAGACTGGACGGCCGTCCGCCGTGCCGCCGGCGGCGCGCACGCCGGCGCCGCTGGCGGGCACGGCCCAGGGT
>NZ_JBFUDR010000499.1:0-2977 GCF_056404615.1 Massilia sp. P2_C2
CAGGGTGCCCACCCTACGCAATGTTCATGCGTTGCGTGTTTACTCGTTTTCCGCGTACGGATCCGGATACCCGAGCGCTTCCATGATGTCGCGCTCGAGCTGTTCCATCTCCTCGGCTTCCTCGTCCGTCTCGTGGTCGAAGCCCTGCGCGTGCAGCACGCCGTGCACGACCAGGTGCGCCACGTGCTCCTCGACCGTCTTCTTCTGATCAATGGCCTCGCGCTGCAGGACATCCGTGCACAGGATGATGTCGGCCTGCGTCGGTTCGTCGTCGGCGATTTCCGCGCCTTCGTTGTAGGCGAAGGTCAGCACGTTGGTGGCGTAGTCCTTGCCGCGGTAATCGCGGTTGAGGGCCTGGCCTTCCTGCGCGTCGACGAAGCGGATCGCCAGTTCTGCGGGGCCGAGCAGGGAGGCGCGCACCCAGCGCTCCACCATGTCGGGCGTGATCTCCGCTTCCAGGCGGGTGTCGGGATACTGGACGTCCAGTTCGAGGTTATGCTTTTTTTCGGACATGGCGGGTGACGGGTTTGGTCAGGTTGCCGGGTAACGCGCCGAGTTCCTGCATCGACGCGGCCTTTTCGTAGGCGTCGACGATGCGGGCCACCATCGGATGGCGCACGACGTCGGCGCTGGAGAACTGGGTGAAGGCGATGCCGCGCACGTCCTTCAGCACGTGCATGGCGTCGACCAGGCCGCTGCGCTGCGTCTTGTGCAGGTCGACCTGGGTCACGTCGCCCGTGACGACGGCCTTGCTGCCGAAGCCGATCCGGGTCAGGAACATCTTCATCTGCTCGACCGTCGTGTTCTGGGCTTCGTCCAGGATCACGAACGCGTGATTCAGGGTGCGGCCGCGCATGAACGCGAGCGGGGCGATCTCGATCACCTGCTTCTCGAACAGCTTCTGCGTGCGGTCGAAGCCGAGCAGGTCGTACAGCGCGTCGTACAGCGGGCGCAGGTACGGGTCGACTTTCTGCGCGAAGTCGCCGGGCAGGAAGCCCAGGCGCTCGCCCGCTTCCACGGCCGGGCGCGTCAGGATGATGCGCTTGACGGCGTCGCGTTCGAGGGCGTCGACGGCGCAGGCGACGGCGAGATAGGTCTTGCCGGTGCCGGCCGGGCCGATGCCGAAACTGATGTCGTGTTCGAGGACGGCCTTCAGATACCGTATCTGGTGCGGCGTGCGCCCGCGCAGGTCGTGGCGCCGCGTCTTCAGCATGGGGCTGACCAGCTCCTCGTCGTCGGCCGCGCCATCGCCCTTGTCCGCTTCCTCGGTGACGGACGCGCCGGGCTCCTTCTGCGGCGACTCGATCTCGACGGCCTTGGGCCGCAAGCCGGCGCGCTGTTCGACGAGCGCCAGCTGTATTTCCTCGATCGGCACGACCTTGTCGGCGACGGCGTAGAAGCGTTCGAGCAGCTCCACGGCGCGTTGCGCGTTCGTGCCGCTGACGATGAATTTTTCGCCGCGCCGGAAGATGGTCACGTCGAGGGCGGCCGAGATCTGGCGCAGGTTTTCGTCGAGCGGGCCGCAGAGGTGGGCGAGCCGCGTGTTATCGAGCGGCTCGGGAACGAAGTACGAAGGCTGGGTTGGCGTTTGGGTTTTCAACTGGCTTTGGCAATCGTATCGGTGCTGGCGACCAGGTCGCCGCGCAGGGTGTAATCCAGGCTCTCGGTGATGCGCACGTCGACCAGCTGGCCGACGAGTGCTTCACTTTCACTATTTGCAGCGCCCGGGAAGAAGTTGACGACGCGGTTGTTCTCGGTGCGGCCCTGGAGCTCGCCCCCGCCCTTCTTCGACGGGCCTTCGACCAGGATGCGCTGCACGGTGCCGACCATGCCTGCACTGGTCTTGCGGGTGTTGGCATCGATCTTCGCCTGCAGGCGCTGCAGGCGCGCCAGCTTGACCTCGTGCGGCGTGTCGTCTTCCAGGTTGGCGGCCGGCGTGCCCGGGCGCTTGCTGAAGATGAAGGAAAAGCTGTTGTCGAAGCCGACGTCTTCCACGAGCTTCATCATCGCCTCGAAATCGGCGTCCGTCTCGCCCGGGAAGCCGACGATGAAGTCGGACGAGATCGAGATGTCCGGGCGCACGGCCTTGATGCGGCGGATGATCGACTTGTATTCGAGGCCCGTGTAGCCGCGCTTCATGGCCTGCAGGATGCGGTCGGAGCCGTGCTGCACGGGCAGATACAGGTGGTTGACCAGTTGCGGGATCTTCGCGTATGCGTCGATCAGGCGCTGGGTGAATTCCTTCGGGTGGCTCGTGACGAAGCGCAGGCGCTCGATGCCCGGAATCTCGGCCACGTATTCCAGAAGCAGGGCAAAGTCCGCAATCTCTCCCGACTCCATCGCGCCGCGGTAGGCGTTCACGTTCTGTCCCAGCAGCATGATTTCCTTGACACCCTGCGCAGCCAGGCCGGCGACTTCCGTCAGCACGTCCTCGAAGCGGCGCGAGACTTCCTCGCCGCGCGTGTATGGCACGACGCAGTAGCTGCAATATTTACTGCACCCTTCCATGATCGACACATAGGCCACCGGACCCTCGACCTTGGCCGGGGGCAAGTGGTCGAACTTTTCGATTTCCGGGAAGCTGATGTCGACCTGGGCCGCGCCCGTATGGCGGCGCAGCTGGATCATCTGCGGCAGGCGGTGCAGCGTCTGCGGGCCGAACACCATGTCCACATGCGGCGCGCGCTTGACGATGGCCTCACCTTCCTGCGACGCGACGCAACCGCCCACGCCGATGATCAGGTCGGGCTTGGCGCGCTTGAGTTCCTTCAGGCGACCCAGATCGGAAAACACTTTTTCCTGCGCCTTTTCGCGCACGGAACAGGTGTTGAACAGGATCACGTCGGCATCGTCCGGCGTGTCGGTGCGTACGAGCCCGTCGGACGCGCCCAGCACGTCCGCCATCTTGTCCGAGTCGTACTCGTTCATYTGGCAMCCGAAGGTYTTGATRAAWACTTTTTTCTGCATGGAATGCTTC
>NZ_JBFUDR010000500.1:0-2914 GCF_056404615.1 Massilia sp. P2_C2
CCCATGCTGCGGTACAGGAGGGGCAGTTCCACGTTGTCGATCACGCGCAGGTCGGGGATCAGGTGGAAGCTCTGGAAGATGAAGCCGAAGGTCTGGTTGCGCAGCCGGGCCAGCTGGCGGTCGGCATAGCGCTTGATGGCGACGCCGTCGACGGCGATACCGCCCTGGGTGGGCCGATCGAGCAGGCCGATGATGTTCAGCAGCGTGCTCTTGCCGCAGCCGCTGGGGCCCATCATGGCGACGAATTCGCCCCGTTCGACGGCGAGGTCGATGTCTTTCAGTGCCAGCGTCTCGACCTTGTCCGTGCGGTAGGTCTTGCTGACTTTGTCCAGTCTGATCATGGTGTCCCCGTGAGTGTTGAGTGATGAGTGATCAATTCGAAATGCGGAGTGTGTCCAGGTCGCGGTACGCGTGCGTGTCGGAGACGATCACGCGCTCGCCCATGCGTGCGCCGGCGGCGACTTCCACCACCTTGCCGTCGCTGGCACCGAGCGTCAGCGTCCGTTTATGCGCCGCACCGCCGTTGACGACGAACGCCGGCTGCGGCCCGCGGCCGTTGAACGCGGCACCGCTGTCGACGACGAGCACGTTGGCGCGGCGCTCGGTGACGACGTTGACGTCGACACGCATCTTGTTGCGCAGGTGCGGATTGCGCGGCTCGGCCAGGTCGACGAGCAGCTTGATGGTGCCGTTCTGGATTTCGGGCAGGATCGTGTGGACGGCGCCCGCAAGGATTTCACCGTTCTGTTCCACGCGCACGGCCTGTCCCGGCGCCAGCTGGCGCGCGTGGAAGTCCGACGTGCTGGCTTCGATCCGGTAATTGTTCAGTTCCGACACGCGCGCCACGAGCTGGCCGGCCGTCACGCTGGCGCCTTCTTCTTCCACCAGCCACGTGAGCATGCCGGCGAACGGCGCACGCACGCGGGTACGGTCCAGCAGCTGTTCCTGTTGCGCGATCTGCTTGGCCAGGATCGCCTGCTGCAGCCTGGCGGCGGCGATATTGCTGGCCGTGGTGCGGCGCGTGTCGTCGAGCAGCGCGTGCTGCTGGCGCAGCTGGATCTCGATGCGCCTGACGTTCAGTTCCGCCGTCAGCAGGTTTTCGCCCGACACGAGGCCGCTGGTGCGCAGTTTCTGGCTGCGTTCCAGCGTGGCGCGCGCGGCTTGCAGGTCGATTTCCAGCAATTCGATGGCGCCCGCGATCTGCGTGCGTTTCTGTTCCAGCTCCTGCGACAGCGTCGTGATGCGGTTGTCCTGCTGCGCCAGCTGCTCCTTCAGCGCTTCCAGCGCGAGGCGGATCTCGCGGTCGTCCAGCTCCAGCAGCAGGTCGCCCGCCGCCACCTGCTGGCCCGGCTTGGCGTGGACGTGCGCCACGCGGCTCGCGCCCGGGCTGGCCACCACTTCCTCGCGCACCGGGATCACGATGCCGGCCGCGCTGATCGTGTTGTCGACGTTGCCGCGCCGGACCTCGGCGATGACGACGTCGGCGGCGGACACGCCCGGACGCAGCGCGCGGTTCAGGCCCAGCGCGGCGGCGCCCAGGCCGCCGAGCAGCAGCAGTGCCGTGGCGAGGCGCAGACGGGTGCGGCGGCGGACGACGTCGAGACTGAGTGCTTGATCCATGGTGGAGGCGGTGCGTTGCGATGCTGCCTGTATTGCAAGCCGCATGCCAGCATCGTTTCCCTCTGGGGGCGGGTTGGTCGGGGGCGTGACGGTGCCCGGTGGCGGGCAACGGTGTCCGGAATCGGACACTGGGCGCCGGTTGCCGCGGTTGCATAATCGGGCGCCACCTTCCATAATCGCCGACTCTGCCGCATTTCTCCGCCCATGAACGACTCCCTCGTCCTGCTTGGTTTTACTACGACGCCGCTCGAACTGCTCGGCTTCGTCCTGTCCGTCGCGACGGTCGTCCTGACGATCCTGCGCAACCACTGGGGCTGGTTCTTCGCCATCGTGTCGTCGGCCACGTACGGCATCGTGTTCTTCGACGCCCGCCTGTACGGCGACGCCGGCCTGCAGGGCGTGTTCATCGCCGCCTCGGTCTGGGGCTGGTGGCAGTGGCTGCGCGGGGCGGAAGGCAAGCCGCTGCCCGTGACGCGCCTGGCGCCGGCGGGCTGGACGTGGTCGCTGGCCGGGTGGGCGCTCGGCTTCTTTGCGCTGTCGGCGTTCCTGAAGGCGTACACAGACACGGACGTGCCGCACATGGACGGCTTTCTCACGGCCGGCAGCCTGCTGGGCCAGCTCCTGACGGCGAAGAAGAAGATCGAGAACTGGCACACATGGATCGTCGTCGACGTGCTGTACGTGGGCCTGTACATCTACAAGGGACTGCACCTGACGGCGATCCTGTACGCCGTGTTCGTCGTGCTGGCCGTGCTGGGCCTGCGCGCGTGGTCGAGTGCCGCGCGCGCGGATGCGAACATGGACCTGCGCGTGAGCGAGGGCGTGCGATGAGCATTGCCGACGTTGCCCGCGTTGCGCTGCTGGGCGCGGAATCGACCGGCAAGTCGACGCTGACGCAGGCGCTGGCGGCGCGCTACGGCACGTTGTGGGTGCCGGAATACCTGCGCGAATTCGTCGACGTGCACGCGCGCGTGCCGCGCGAGGACGACCAGCCGGGCATCGCGCGCACGCAGCGTGCGCGCGAGGATGCGCTGGCGCTCGACGCACGCGCGCAGGGCCTGCTGTTCTGCGATACGACGCCGTTGATGACGGCCGTGTACAGCCGCGTCTACTGGGGCCGCGTGCCGCCCGACCTGCTGGCGCTGGAGGCCTCTCACGACTACGCGTGGACGTTCGTCGCGGCGCCCGACCTGCCGTGGGTGCCGGACGGGCTGCAGCGCGAGTCGGAAGAAGTGCGCCAGCGCGTGCATGCGCAACTGGTGGCCGTGCTGGACGAGCGGCGCATTCCGTTCAC
>NZ_JBFUDR010000501.1:0-2912 GCF_056404615.1 Massilia sp. P2_C2
GTGTGTGATCCCTGCGTCAGCGTCGTGCTGGTGATGCTCCAGTTGCCAGATCCATTGGCGACACCAGTGCCGAGCACAGTCGTGCCGTCGGTATCGAACAGCGTCACCGTAGCGCCGGCTTCTGCTCCGCTGCCGATGAAAGTCGGCGTCGTCACGTTGGTGTTGTTGTCCGTACTCGACGAGCCGCTGTCGGACGCGGCGTTCAGGTCCGGCGCGTTCGGCGCGGCAGCCGCGGTGTCAATCGTCGCCGAGTAGCTGGCCGACACGGCGCCGACGTTGCCCGCGGCGTCCGTCGCCTTCGCGGTGTATTGGTAAGTCGTGCCATTCGACAAGGTCGTGCCATCGGCCAGGCTCCAGGTGCCGCCGATGGCCACCGTGGTGCCGATCGAGACGCCATCGCGGAAAACCTGGACATTGCTGCCGGCCTCGGCGGACCCATTGATCGTCAGCGTCGTGTCGTTGGTGATGTGGTCGCCGGCCGTCCCGCTGTCGCTGGTAATGGCGGTGATTGCCGCCGCGGCCGGCGCCGATGTATCCAACACGTAGGCTTGGCTGGCTACCGGCCCGCTGTTGCCGTCGGTGTTGGCGACTTTGACCTGGATGGAGTTGCTGCCTGCCAGCGTCGCGCCGTCCCAATTGATCGAAGTGCCAGAGACCTTGTTCGAGATGTTGGTCCAGTTCGCGCCGCCATCGACGGACCCTAACAGAGACTCGCCGGCCACCAGCCCGACGCTGAGCGTTCCGGTGATCGTCTGGGCGGCGACGTTGGTGATGAAATCTGTTGCGCTGTTACCTGAATCTGCCGAAATGTCGATGCCGCTGATTGATGTCACGGGTGTCTCGCTCACATTGGCCACCGTGATCGCAACCGCTTTGGTTGTGTCGTTGGTGCCATCGTTGGCGTGCACCACGATGTCGTAGACGTTGTTGCCTCCGTTGTCGGTGGGCGCCTCGAAGTTCGGCGATGCCTTGAACGTCACTGCACCCGTCGAGCTGTTGACATTGAACAACCCTGCGTCGGTGCCGGTGATCGCATAGCTGAGTGTCGTACCGGCGTCAGAGTCGGTCGCCGCCACGGTGTACACCGCGGTCGATGTGGCGACGTTCTCCTGCGCGCTCGCCGAAGCGCCAGACGTGATCGTCGGTGCTTCGTTGACATTGGTCACCGAAATCGACACGACTTGCGCCGCACCGACAAGGCCATGCGCATCGGTCGCCGACACCGTGATGTTGTAGACGTTGTCGTGGTTGGCATCTGCCGGCGCCTCGAAGTTGGGCGAGGCCTTGAAGGTCACCGCGCCTGTGGAAGCGTTGATGTCGAAGAGGCCGGCGTCGGTGCCACCCAGGTTGAAGGTGAATGTGGTGTCGCCGGCGTCCACATCGCTCGCAGTCGCCGTGTAAACGACATTCGTGCTCGGGCTGTTTTCCCCTTCGGTAGCGCTGGAGGCGGAAGTGATCACCGGTGCGTCGTTGGTGCCGGTGACGGTCAGGACGACGTCCTGGGTTGCCTTGCYGCCCTTGTCGTCGGTGACCGTGACGGTGAAGGTTTCGGTATGTGATTCGCCTTCGGCCAGGTCCTGGTGGGTGTTGTCCAGGGTGTAGGTCCACACACCGCTGCTGGCGTCGACTGCGAAGCTGCCATAGTTGCCCGCTGCGTTACCGGTGTAGGCGGCCGTGGCGTTATGGTCGACGTCGCTGGAGGTGACCTGGCCGGTAACTGTCAGGGTRGTGTCTTCATTGACCGCGCCACTCTGCGCCGCGCTGGTGATGACCGGTGCGTCGTTGGTGCCGGTGACGGTCAGGACGACGTCCTGGGTTGCCTTGCCRCCCTTGTCGTCGGTGACCGTGACGGTGAAGGTCTCGGTATGCGATTCACCCTCGGCCAGGTCCTGGTGGGTGTTGTCCAGCGTGTAGGTCCACACGCCCGTGCTGGCGTCGACYGCGAAGCTGCCATAGTTGCCCGCTGCGTTACCGGTGTAGGCGGCCGTGGCGTTATGGTCGACGTCGCTGGAGGTGACCTGGCCGGTRACTGTCAGSGTAGTGTCTTCATTGACCGCRCCRYTCTGCGCCGCGCTCGTGATGACCGGYGCGTCGTTGGTGCCGGTGACGGTCAGGACGACGTCCTGGGTTGCCTTGCCGCCCTTGTCGTCGGTGACCGTGACGGTGAAGGTTTCGGTATGYGATTCRCCYTCGGCCAGGTCCTGGTGGGTGTTGTCCAGSGTGTAGGTCCACACACCSSTGCTGGCGTCGACCGCGAAGCTGCCATAGTTGCCCGCTGCGTTACCGGTATAGGCGGCCGTGGCGTTATGGTCGACGTCGCTGGAGGTGACCTGGCCGGTAACTGTCAGGGTAGTGTCTTCATTGACCGCGCCACTCTGCGCCGCGCTCGTGATGACCGGTGCGTCGTTGGTGCCGGTGACGGTCAGGACGACGTCCTGGGTTGCCTTGCCACCCTTGTCGTCGGTGACCGTGACGGTGAAGGTTTCGGTGTGGGATTCGCCCTCGGCCAGGTCCTGGTGGGTATTGTCCAGCGTGTAGGTCCACACACCGCTGCTGGCGTCGACCGCGAAGCTGCCATAGTTGCCCGCTGCGTTACCGGTATAGGCGGCCGTGGCGTTATGGTCGACGTCGCTGGAGGTGACCTGGCCGGTAACTGYCAGGGTAGTGTCTTCATTGACCGCGCCACTCTGCGCCGCGCTGGTGATGACCGGTGCGTCGTTGGTGCCGGTGACGGTCAGGACGACGTCCTGGGTTGCCTTGCCGCCCTTGTCGTCGGTGACCGTGACGGTGAAGGTTTCGGTATGCGATTCACCCTCGGCCAGGTCCTGGTGGGTGTTGTCCAGGGTGTAGGTCCACACACCCGTGCTGGCGTCGACCGCGAAGCTGCCATAGTTGCCCGCTGCGTTACCGGT
>NZ_JBFUDR010000502.1:0-2890 GCF_056404615.1 Massilia sp. P2_C2
GAATAAGTGCACGCACATGGTGGATGCCTTGGCGATTACAGGCGATGAAGGACGTAGTAGCTTGCGATAAGCTGCGGGGAGTGAGCAAACACACTTTGATCCGCAGATTTCCGAATGGGGAAACCCGGCCCTCTGGGTCATCGCATACTGAATACATAGGTATGCGAAGCGAACGCGGCGAACTGAAACATCTAAGTAGCTGCAGGAAAAGAAATCAACCGAGATTCCCAAAGTAGTGGCGAGCGAAATGGGATGAGCCTTGTACGTGATAGTCGGACTGATAATGGAAYMCYTTGGAAACRGKRGCCATAGCGGGTGATAGCCCCGTACATGAAATCAGACCGGTGGTACTAARYGTACGACAAGTAGGGCGGGACACGTGAAATCCTGTCTGAAGATGGGGGGACCATCCTCCAAGGCTAAATACTCGTAATCGACCGATAGTGAACCAGTACCGTGAGGGAAAGGCGAAAAGAACCCCGGGAGGGGAGTGAAATAGAACCTGAAACCGTGTGCATACAAACAGTCGGAGCCTCTTCGTGGGGTGACGGCGTACCTTTTGTATAATGGGTCAGCGACTTACATTCAGTGGCGAGGTTAACCGGATAGGGGAGCCGTAGAGAAATCGAGTCCGAACAGGGCGACAGTCGCTGGGTGTAGACCCGAAACCAGGTGATCTACCCATGGCCAGGATGAAGGTGCGGTAACACGCCCTGGAGGTCCGAACCCACTAATGTTGAAAAATTAGGGGATGAGCTGTGGGTAGGGGTGAAAGGCTAAACAAACCTGGAAATAGCTGGTTCTCTCCGAAAACTATTTAGGTAGTGCCTCAAGTATCACCACCGGGGGTAGAGCACTGTTATGGCTAGGGGGTCATTGCGACTTACCAAACCATTGCAAACTCCGAATACCGGTGAGTGCGAGCTTGGGAGACAGACGTCGGGTGCTAACGTCCGGCGTCAAGAGGGAAACAACCCAGACCGCCAGCTAAGGTCCCAAAGATTGGCTAAGTGGAAAACGAAGTGGGAAGGCTAAAACAGTCAGGATGTTGGCTTAGAAGCAGCCATCATTTAAAGAAAGCGTAATAGCTCACTGATCGAGTCGTCCTGCGCGGAAGATGTAACGGGGCTAAGCCAGTCACCGAAGCTGCGGATATGCGCTTGCGCATATGGTAGGAGAGCGTTCCGTAAGCCTGAGAAGGTGTCTTGTAAAGGATGCTGGAGGTATCGGAAGTGCGAATGCTGACATGAGTAGCGATAAAGAGGGTGAAAAGCCCTCTCGCCGAAAGCCCAAGGTTTCCTGTTCAACGTTCATCGGAGCAGGGTGAGTCGGCCCCTAAGGCGAGGCAGAGATGCGTAGCTGATGGGAAGCAGGTTAATATTCCTGCACCGTCGTATGATGCGATGGGGGGACGGATCGCGGAAGGTTGTCCAGCTGTTGGAATAGCTGGTTTTTGACTCATAGAAGGCGCTTAGGCAAATCCGGGCGCGTAATTCAAGGGGTCGAGACGTGTGTCCTTGTGRCACGAAGCAATCGGAAGTGGTTCCAAGAAAAGCCTCTAAGCTTCAGTCATACGAGACCGTACCGCAAACCGACACAGGTGGGCGAGATGAGTATTCTAAGGCGCTTGAGAGAACTCGGGAGAAGGAACTCGGCAAATTGGTACCGTAACTTCGGGATAAGGTACGCCCCGGTAGCTTGACCACTTTACTGTGGAAGGGTGAAAGGGTTGCAATAAACTGGTGGCTGCGACTGTTTAATAAAAACACAGCACTCTGCAAACACGAAAGTGGACGTATAGGGTGTGACGCCTGCCCGGTGCTGGAAGATTAAATGATGGGGTGCAAGCTCTTGATTGAAGTCCCAGTAAACGGCGGCCGTAACTATAACGGTCCTAAGGTAGCGAAATTCCTTGTCGGGTAAGTTCCGACCTGCACGAATGGCGTAACGATGGCCACACTGTCTCCTCCCGAGACTCAGCGAAGTTGAAATGTTTGTGATGATGCAATCTACCCGCGGCTAGACGGAAAGACCCCATGAACCTTTACTGTAGCTTTGCATTGGACTTTGAACCAATCTGTGTAGGATAGGTGGGAGGCTTTGAAGCGGGGACGCCAGTTCTCGTGGAGCCAACCTTGAAATACCACCCTGGTTTGTTTGAGGTTCTAACCTTGGCCCGTGATCCGGGTCGGGGACAGTGCATGGTAGGCAGTTTGACTGGGGCGGTCTCCTCCTAAAGTGTAACGGAGGAGTTCGAAGGTACGCTAGGTACGGTCGGACATCGTGCTAATAGTGCAATGGCATAAGCGTGCTTAACTGCGAGACCGACAAGTCGAGCAGGTACGAAAGTAGGACATAGTGATCCGGTGGTTCTGTATGGAAGGGCCATCGCTCAACGGATAAAAGGTACTCTGGGGATAACAGGCTGATTCCTCCCAAGAGTTCATATCGACGGGGGAGTTTGGCACCTCGATGTCGGCTCATCACATCCTGGGGCTGTAGCCGGTCCCAAGGGTATGGCTGTTCGCCATTTAAAGTGGTACGTGAGCTGGGTTTAAAACGTCGTGAGACAGTTTGGTCCCTATCTGCCGTGGGCGTTGGAAATTTGAAGGGGGCTGCTCCTAGTACGAGAGGACCGGAGTGGACGAACCTCTGGTGTACCGGTTGTCACGCCAGTGGCATTGCCGGGTAGCTAAGTTCGGAAGAGATAACCGCTGAAAGCATCTAAGCGGGAAACTCGCCTTGAGATGAGATTTCCCGGAGCCTTGAGCTCCTTGAAGGGTCGTTCGAGACCAGGACGTTGATAGGTCGGGTGTGGAAGTGCAGTAATGCATTAAGCTAACCGATACTAATTGCCCGTACGGCTTGTCCCTATAACCTTGGCAGTCAT
>NZ_JBFUDR010000503.1:0-2794 GCF_056404615.1 Massilia sp. P2_C2
GTGGACGGACGCGTTCCGCGGCCCGCAGCTGGACGGGCGCTGGACCTGGCTGCGCGCGCGCGACGCGGCGGGCTGGTCGGCCGGCCGCGACGGCCTGGTGCTGGCGACGGAAGCGACGGACCTGCACGCGGACACGAACACGGCCAGCGTGCTGCAGGCGCCGCTGCCCGACGGCGACTACCGGGTCGAGGCCGTCGTGCGGCTCGACGTCCCGGACGACTGCTGCGCGACGACGACGACTACGTGAAGCTGGTCGAGATGGCGCACGGCGGCCTGCACCAGGTCGGGTTCGCGAAGGAGATGGCGCCCGTGCCGGCCGCTTATCCGCGCTACGGCAATACGGTCGTCGGTACGCCGGCGGCGACGACCTGGCTGCGGCTCGATGTCCACCGCAGCGGGGGGGGGGGAAGAACGTTATACGGCGTATTCGAGCCGCGACGGACGCACCTGGGTCGGCGGCGGGACGCGGACCCACCGCCTCGGGGCGGACGCCCGGCTGGGCCTGGTGGCGATGGGCGGCGCCGGCCACCGCGCGGTCTTTACGCGCGTGTCGGTGGCGCGGTTGTCTCGCTGATGCGACGTCTTTGTAAGGGCTTTGTAACGGCGCGTGAAAGCCCTTGCCAGCGGGGGAGGCGGCTCATTAGAGTAGGTCTCAGGTTCCGAACGTTGAGAACAAGGAGCGCAGACGTGGAATACCCCCGCCCCCAATTGCGGCGTGCCGCCTGGCGCAGCCTCGACGGCCCGTGGCAGGCGATGCTCGACGACGCCGCCACCTATGTCGACCCGGCCGACGTGCCCTTCGACCGCACGATCGTCGTCCCTTACCCGCCCGAAGCGCGCGCCAGCGGCGTGCACGACCGCGGTTTCCACCGGCGCGTCTGGTACAAGCGCCAGATCCCGCTCGATCCCGGCCTCGTGCCCGGACAGGACGAGCGCCTGATGCT
Organism: Massilia sp. P2_C2; assembly: GCF_056404615.1. Taxonomy (NCBI): domain Bacteria; kingdom Pseudomonadati; phylum Pseudomonadota; class Betaproteobacteria; order Burkholderiales; family Oxalobacteraceae; genus Massilia; species Massilia sp. P2_C2. Next base: position 945 of record NZ_JBFUDR010000503.1, read on the forward strand.
GCACTTCGGCGCCGTCAACTACCGGGCCCGCGTCTGGGTCAACGGCCGCTTCGCCGTCGAGCACCGCGGCGGCCACAGCCCGTTCACGCTCGACGTCACGCGCCACCTCGACGGCTCGATCCTCGAGATCGCCGTGCAGGCCGAGGACGACCCGCAGGACATGCACAAGGCGCGCGGCAAGATGGACTGGGAGGCCGAGCCGCACAAGATCTGGTACCCGCGCACGAGCGGCATCTGGCGCACCGTCTGGATCGAGAAGGTCCCGCGCGCCCACGTCGCGCAGCTGCGCTGGACGGCGGACGTGGCCGCCTGGCAGATCCGGCTCGACGCGGACATCGCCCACGTGCCTGCGGGCGGCATGGCCAACGTCACGCTGAAGCTGGGCGACCGCCTGCTCGTCAACGACCGCTGCCTGCTGACGGGGCCCCGGCTGTCGCGCATCTTCCAGCTGCCCGATCCCGGCATCGACGACGCGCGCGGCCTGTGGATGTGGAGTCCGGAGAGCCCGCAACTGATCGATGCCGAGGTCGAGATCCGCGCGGCGGACGGCAGCCTCATCGACAGCGTGCAGAGCTACACGGCGCTGCGAACCGTGAGCGTGGAGGGCGACCGCTTCGTGCTCAACAGCCGGCCGTACTACCTGCGCATGGTGCTCGACCAGGGCTACTGGCCGGACAGCCTGATGGTCGCATCGAGCGACCAGTTGCGCCACGACGTCCTGCTCATCAAGCGCCTCGGCTTCAACGGCGTGCGGAAGCACCAGAAGTCCGAGGATCCGCGCTGGCTGTACTGGTGCGACGTGCTCGGACTGTGCGTGTGGGGCGAGATGCCGTCCGCGTACGGCTTTTCCAGCGCGACGATCCACAGCGTGATGGACGAGTGGAAGGAACTGGTCGAGCGCGATGTCTCGCACCCGTGCATCGTCGCGTGGGTGCCGACGAACGAATCGTGGGGCGTGCCGGAGCTGATGAACGACCGGCGCCAGGTCGATTTCGTGCGCGCGCTGTACCACATGACGCGCGCGCTGGACGGCACGCGGCCCGTCGTCGGCAACGATGGCTGGGAAATGCCGTGCGGCGACCTCGTGTGCGTGCACGACTACGAACAGGAGCCGGCCGTGCTGCTGGAACGCTACGGCAGCCGCGAGGCCATCGCGTACACGCTGGAACACGTGCAGCCGGACCGGCGCCGGCTCGTCATCGACGGCTTCACGGGGCTCGGCCGGCCCGTCTTCCTGTCCGAATTCGGTGGCATTGCCATGATGAAACCGGGCGAGGAACTGGGTTGGGGCTATTCCGTCGCCCGCGACGGCAAGGAATTGCTGGCGCGTTACCAGCAGCTGATGGCGGCCGTGCACCGCTGCCGGCCGCTGTCCGGCTTCTGCTACACGCAGCTGACGGACACCTTCCTCGAAAAGAACGGCCTCCTGACGGAAGATCGCGTCCCGAAAGCGCCGATCGAGGCACTGGCCCAGGCCACGCGTGGACCGCAGGCGCACCTGCAGGACTGGGTGCTCGATCCGCTCGGCCACAGCCAGCGCTGGCGGGCGCGGCGCGGGCCCGATTTTCCCGTCGAGTGGACGCGCGTCGGAGAAACCGCAGAAGTGTTAGCCTATCCGGGAGAGCGCCAGCCGGCACAGGTGGCGGAGACGCCGGCGCCGCCCAGGGAGCCGACCCCCGGCCCGGCCAGCGGGCCGCCGGGCTTAGAACCGCGCGGGCGCGGCGCTCCGGGAGCGCGCGCACGACGCAGGGTTGCCTGACCTGGCCCGGCGCTCGAATGCTCAGTCGGGTGGGCACCCCTGTGCCCACGCGGACGTCTGCGGTTCGCCGGCGTCACGCGTGGGCACGGGG
>NZ_JBFUDR010000504.1:0-2762 GCF_056404615.1 Massilia sp. P2_C2
CCGCGACGGCAACGTGTACCGGCGCAGCGGCGGCGAGTGGCAGCGCTACGACAATGGCGGCTGGAGCGACACGGCGGCGCAGCCGCGCACCCAGGCGCGCGACCCGGCGCGTTCGCCCCGCACCGCGCAGGCCAGGCCGGCGGCGCAGACGTCGGCGCTGCCGCAGAACCTGAACCGCGACTGGCAGGACCGCCAGCGCGGCTCGCTGCAGACGCAGCGCTTCTCGAATGTCAGCAGCGGCCGTGGTGGAAGCTTCGGCGGGGGCGGCGGGTTCGGCGGCGGCGGCGGGCGCAGGAGCGGGGGAAGGGGACGCTAGGCCGATCCCGGCAGTATGATGGTGGTCATCTGATACACTGGTCCGGAACGGCTATCCATCTTTCGGGACCATGACCCTATGAAGCGTTGCGCGCTACTCGCAGGTTTGTTCGTGCTGGCGACCGGGCCGGTGTCGGCCGCCGATGCACCGATCCGCGTGATGATGGTCGCCACCTACCATTTCGCCAATCCGGGCAGGGACCTGCACAATGCGCAGGCGGTCGACATGCAAACGCCGGTCCGCCAGGCCKAGCTGGAGGCCATCGTGAACGGCCTGTCACGGTTCGCACCCAATGTCGTTGCCATCGAATGGCGTGCGGCACCCGCGCGCGACGGCTATGCCGCGTACCGGAAGGGTGCGCAGGCGTCCAGCAACGAGGGGGCGCAACTCGGCTTCCGGCTCGCGCACGCGCTCGGGCTCGCGCAAGTCCACGGGATCGACGTCGACGGCGCCTTTCCCTTCGAACCGGTGAATGCCTGGGCGGCGGCCAACGGCATGGCGGGGCGGCTTGCCGACAGCCAGAAGCAGGTGGCGGCGCTGGTGCAGTCGATCTCGGAACGGCAACAAACCCATTCGATCGGCGGCGTGCTGAAGTGGATAAATTCACCCGCGGTCCTGCGGCAGTCGAACGCGATCTATGGCGATTTGTTGCGCTACGGCCGCGACGACGAGCAACCTGGCGCGGCCCTGAACGCGGCATGGGCGGCCCGCAATTACGGCATCTGCGCGCGCCTCGCGCAGGCGCTGAAGCCCGGGGATCGTGCGGTGGTGTTCTATGGACTCGGTCACGTGCCGTTCCTCAGGCACTGTGTCGAGGATATTCCCGGCATGGAGCTGGTCGATCCCGCGCCCTATCTTCCGGACTGATCCGGTTCCGGCCGTCACTGCATGGTATAGCCGCGCCCGTTCATACAGGCGGCGTACGCGCGCTGATAAGTATCCACCTGCTGCGCCTGGCCCTGTTGCGCGGATTCGTTGCGCGCAGCCTGGTTCTGGCGCGCGCGGTGTCCCCCGACCATCGTGCCGGCGACGGCGCCGACGCCTGCGCCCTTGCCCGTATCGCCCGTGATCGCGCCGATCGCCGCGCCGCCCAGCGCACCGCGCGCGGCGCCGCGCAGGCGTTCGCCGCCGCCCACGGCCGGTCCCGTTTCCTGGGGCGCCGGACTGGACGCGACGGCGGCCGGGTCGACGCCCGTCTTGTTCTTCGCCCAGACATGGCATTCGCCTTCGTCCTTGTCCTGCCGGGCCTGGCTCTGGCCCTTGGCCGGGTAGGCGATGGGGCCTTGTCCGGCCGCACCAGGCGGCACGGCCGCCAGCACGGCGGCGGCAACGGCGGCGGCGATGGTTTTCGTTGCGCGCATACTTGACCTCCACGATTCGGGCGACCGGCTCAGGGCGACCGGCTCAGGGCGACCGGCTCAGGGCGACCGGCTAGGGCGAGCGACGACATCCCTACTTTGCGGCTTGCGCGGGGCGGGCGCCATTGGRCTTTGGTCCCATCCTTTGATCTGCCTCAGCCGCGGCGCCGGCCCAATCGTGCGCAGGTCAGGCGCCCAGTACATTAGCGCTGTCCATCCGCGCAAGCCTCCGACCATGCCCATGCCGCTTTTTCGTTACCTGCTTGCATTCGCCGTCCTCGTACCGGCGCTGTCCGCTGCCGTCGCGGCGGTGGCGCAGCCGGCCCGGCCCCGCATCGGGCTCGTGCTGGGCGGGGGCGGTGCACGCGGCACGGCCCACATTGGCGTGCTGGAGGTGCTCGAGCGCCTGCGGGTGCCCGTCGACTGCGTGGCCGGCACCAGCATGGGCGCGCTCGTGGCCGGCGCCTGGGCCAGCGGAGTGGGGCCGGCGCAGATGCGCGCGCACCTCGCGCAGGTCGACTGGCGCGACCTGTTCGACGACAACCCGTCGCACGCCGACACCAACTACCGTGAACGCCGCCTTGCGCTGAGTTATTACCCGGGCCTGGAATTCGGCATCACCAACGAGGGCATCCGCGCGGCGCACGGCGTGGTGGGCGGGCAGAAGATCAAGCTGTTCTTCAACACGCTGGTCGGCGCCGACCGCGGCGAGCGCACCATCGAAAGCCTGCCGCTGCCCGTGGCCATCATCGCGACCGACATCGGCACGGGCGAAAAGATCGTGTTCCGCAGCGGCGAGTTGTCGACCGCGATGCGCGCCAGCATGTCGGTGCCGGCACTGCTGTCGCCGGTGCCCTACCATGGCCGCTACCTCGTGGACGGGGGACTGGTCGACAACCTGCCCGTCGACGAGGTCATGGCCGCCTGCCACCCCGACGTCGTGATCGCGGTCGACGTCGGTTCGCCGCTCGCCAAACCGGAAGACGTGACGACGATGGGCGCGATCACGGGCCAGACCATCGGCGTGCTGACGGAGCAGAATTCGGAGCGGTCGCGTGCGTTGCTCCGGCCCGGCGACATCTATATGC
>NZ_JBFUDR010000505.1:0-2749 GCF_056404615.1 Massilia sp. P2_C2
TGGCCAACTGCGTCGTCATCAGCTTCGCTATCGCAACCGGCGTGTTGGCTATCTCGCCGTAGAAACGTGGATCGCCACCGGCACTGTCCGCAATCGAGACAGCGATCGTCGCCTTATGGACATCCAGGCCTACATATTTGCTAAACTCGTTCATGACCTACCTCCTCAATTGCGGCTCTGCGCCGAAAGGTTCACCAACCCTCAGCGTAACCCGCGTCCGTTGAGGTTGGTAGGTCAATACATTCTGTCTACTCCAAGGGGCGGCTGCGGCCGCCCTTTTTTATAGAGCAACACCTCTAAGTGGCAGGCTGACAACCACAACGAGATTCTGAACAGCAACAATAGCGGCGTTTTTCAGCACACCCGTTTGTTCCTGTCGTGGATTCCAATCGTACTTTCCGGGCCGACGCCCATGGCGACGGCCGCCGGTCGCCGCGCCGCACCTGCCGCCTCCGCGCCGTCGTCGAGGTGACCGGCGGCCCCACCCTGCCCGCCGTCACCGTCGACATCGGCCGCGATGGCATGGCCGTCCTGCTTCCCTGCCCCCTGCCCGACGGCACGAGTTGCCGCGTCGGCTTTTCCCTGTTCAGCGGCGGTGCCGTGCAGCGCCTCGACCTGAACGCGCGGGCGACCAACAACGTGTTCGTGCACGCCGACGTGCGCGTGGGTCTCGCGTTCACGGGCGTGCTGCCATCCGCGAATGCCCTGCTGGCGGAATTCGTCAATTACGGCAAGCACTGAAACACCTCTCTGTTGTTTATGAAATCGTTTTCATATAATCTCGATGACGTTCAACATAAACATACGGAGATAAGCTTGACCAACCCATCCCGCCGCAACGCCTTCAAGACCCTGCTGGCCGGCGCCGGCGCCGCCTCGTTGCCGGGCGTCCTGCCCGCGCAGGCCGCGACAGCGAAGGCGGCCGCCTGCCCGCCGGCCGCCCCGAACTGGGGCCGCGGCATCGAAAACCAGCGCAAGGCCGACCGCGGCGACGGCACGTACATCAACCCGATCATCGCCGGCGATCACCCCGACCCGACGATTCTGAAAGACGGCAAGGACTATTACATGACCTTCTCGTCCTTCCTGTCGTATCCGGGCATCGTGATCTGGCATTCGACGGACCTCGTGAACTGGGCGCCGGTCGGCCCGGCACTGAAGAAATCGCTGGGCACCATCTGGGCCCTCGACCTGTGCAAGCACAATGGCCGTTACTACATCTACATCCCGGCCGCGCCGGACGGCAATACGTGGTCGATCTACGCCATCTGGGCCGACCGCATCGAGGGACCATGGAGCGACCCGGTCGACCTGAAGATCGCCGGCTGCATCGACCCGGGCCACGTCGTGGGCGAGGATGGCAAGCGCTACCTGTTAGTCAACGGCATCCGCCGCGTGCGCCTCACGGACGACGGCCTCGCGACGGACGGCCCGGTGGAACCCGCGTACCAGCCGTGGCGCTACCCGGAAGACTGGGTCGTCGAGAACTTCGCGCCGGAAGGCCCCAAGCTGCTGCGCCACGGCGAGTACTTCTACCTGATCACGGCGGTGGGCGGCACGGCCGGCCCGGTGACCGGGCACATGGTGATCGCGGCCCGTTCGAACTCCATCAACGGCCCGTGGGAACACTGCCCGCACAACCCGCTCGTGCGCACGACCGGCACCTTCGAGCCGTGGTGGTCGCGCGGCCACGCATCGCTCGTCGAAGGCCCGGCCGGCGACTGGTGGATGATCTACCACGGCTACGAGAACGGCTACCGCACGCTGGGCCGCCAGACCCTGCTCGAGCCGATGGAATGGACGGCCGACGGCTGGTTCCGCGCCAGGGGCGGCGACCTCTCCAAACCTCTACCGAAGCCGCGCGGCGGCAAGGCGGGACCGAACGGCTTCGCGCTGTCCGACGATTTCTCCAGGGACCGCTTCGGCGTCCAGTGGGCGTTCCACGATCCGGCGCCGGACGAGATGGCGCGCGTGCGCTTCGCGGGCGGCGGCCTGGAAATCAGGGGCAAAGGCACCTCGCCCGCCGACAGCGCCCCCCTGACCTGCGGCGTCGGCGACCGTTCGTACGAGGCCGAGATCACGCTCGACCTCGTGGGCGCGGCCGAAGGCGGCCTGCTGCTGTACTACAACGCGAAGGCGTTCGTCGGCCTCGGCTTCACGCCCGACGCCATCAAGACGTACCAGTACGCTGAAGAGCATCCGTGGGCGCGCCGCCCGCAAAAGATGTCCAGCGTGCGCGTGCGCCTGACCAACGTCGAGAACGTGATTTCTTTCCATTACTCGTTCGACGGCGGCAAGACCTGGATGCTGCACGGCACGCGCATGGAAGTGTCGGGGATCCACCATAACGTGTTCGGCGGCTTCCTGAGCCTCAAGGTGGGCGTCTACGCGGCGGGCAACGGCGTCGTGCGCCTGCGCGATTTCCATTACCGAGCACTGAGCGCTGCCTAAGTAGGGTGGGCACCCCTGTGCCCACCAAACGCATGCCGGTCTGCGAACCTATGGTGGGCACGGGGTGCCCACCCTGTAAAGGCAAAGTTAAAATGTCCGCTTTGGGCAAAGTTGAAATGTCCGCTTTTTGTGGGGTCTCAGACACGCTTTTGGGCGGACGCTTTCTTTGCTGAGCCAACACCTTGCGCGATGACGGCAGCGGTCTGATTGTCGCGGTAGTGGCGGTTGCGCACCTTCTTGTCGACGACGTAGTGGAGCGTCTTGGCATCGACGTCGGTAGCCTTGCTCAGGCGAGGGA
>NZ_JBFUDR010000506.1:0-2731 GCF_056404615.1 Massilia sp. P2_C2
CTGGAGGTTCGGGTAATCGAGCTTTAACAGGCTTTCCAAGCATTCGAGCGTGTCGCGCCAGCCGTTATAATTCAATACAACTAAATAAACTTTTTTAAACTTCATCGCAAACTCTGTTCTTTGAATGGCCGACTTCCGAGAGCACTGTCCGCTCCAGTAACTCGCATTCGAATCTCCTCGGCTCATCCCTATACCAACACGACATTGGCAGCCAACATTAGCCCAGTGCTTTACGCATGAAGGCGAAATAAATCAGGCATGCGCGTTCTTAAGATATTTCAAGAATTGCACAATCCGCTGACCCGCCACTACTGGCAGCATCGAGATCAAGAGCAATACTGCGTAACTCGTGTGAGAGGCAAGTTTAATTTCAGCCTGATGAGTCCTCAACAGACTCCACGAAAATGAACCGCTCAGACGATATCTGATTGCGTTTCGCCAACCAAATATCCCCGTATGGAGCGAGTGAGATAAAAATATTTCCTGCAACTCTCTACTGRAATATGAAGCAGCAAAGTTCCTGACGAGATTCACCCAGTCGACTGCAAACGTGGTAACAATCGCGTTGCTCCAGTAACTTTTCTTGTTTCTGTTGGAACTGACCCCCGCACTCCCCATCCAGTAAGCTTTCGGGTTTCCCGCGAGACCGAACTGAAAAATCAGTCCTAATTGGGGAAAATTTCGCCATCGCGTTACGTCACCGGCATGCAGCGACCGCACAGCCGCCCTGCTGTAGATTGTCGCACCGGTCAGCGTCAAGTGCCAAGCGAAGCGTTGCAAGAAATTGCGAAGGTCGACTACGGGGTAATCGTTAGTATCGGCGCAGCGGTTCTCGTTATTCACGAATAGAAACTCCGGGCGGAATTTCAACAATGCCATATAGGCTTTTTCAATATCTCCAGCATTGATGACGACGGAGTCTCCAAGATACCAAACATAATCAGATTCGGGCAACTGAACCGTCGCGACGAAGTTCCGATCATGGCCAAGGCCCGGCATATTCTGCGTGTAATAGATCCGATCATATATCCGTCGCAACTCGGACACTACCGATTGCGTCTCATGATCTGGGCTGTCATCCGAAATATAGACGGGCACACCGAGCCGTTGAATTTCAGGCAACATCGCGCGAATGTTTTCGTTAAGTATTTCCGAACGTTTATACGTGGGAATCGCTATGGCGAGCAAGTCACTTTGCATCAAGCCCCCGCAAATAGCCATAATATTTTTCGACGCCGGACATCAGGCCGAGTGGCATATATGAAATGAAGGATTGCAGTTTGCTCACGTCCAGGACGATGCTCTGCACGTCCACCTTGCGTCCCGCCTGATAATTCGCGTTGACAGGGCGGTTCGTTATCTCCGAAAGAATCGAAAGAACTTCGTTGATGGTATATCCGCGACCACTTCCAACGTTAAATATCTCGTTCGACGCCCCGGCTCGCAACAGCAGAGACACTGCATGCGCAAGGTCATCTACGTAAATATAATCCCGCACTACCGATCCGTCTCCCCATATCTCTACGGGTAGATCGTTCATGATGTTATGCAGCGCCACGGCAATAAATCCTTGCTTTCGCAGTGGGTTCTGGTACCTCCCATAAGGATTCGAGGGCCGAATGATGAGATACTGGAGACCGAAATTTCGGCCGGCAAAGATAATGAAATCCTCCATGGTTTTTTTGCTTTGACCATAGAAGTTGATCGGCTCGCATTTGGCCGATTCCGCAATCATGCCCGGTCCACCATGTCCGTAGATTGTGCCACCTGAGGAAAAGAACACATACTGTATGCCGCGCTCAGCCAGCTCTGTCAGCAACCTGAACGACGGAGTGACAACCTGCTCCATGTCTCTGACAAACATGGAAAAATTGCTGGATGGTATCAAGCTCGACGCCAGATTAATGACACAATCGATCTGCCGCTCGTGAATCAAAGCGAGGATTTTCTCGACGTCTCCGAGAGAACATTCATAGCACGTTACCGCCGCAAGATCCGAATTTTGCCGAATAACCCCTGCATTTTGATCGATAATAGTGACGGAAAAGCCGTTTCCAAGAAGATTCTGGGCGAGATTCTGACCGACAAATCCGCCGCCACCCAGCAACAAGACCTTGTTGATCATCTCGACTCCGCTCCCGGACGGCGGCTAGCCGAACCAAGGACCTTTGTAGCTTTAGAGACGATTCTCAGCACATTACCGCAACCTGACATAGCCATTTTCATCAGCGCGGATGGGGGAGGTTCGTCCATACTGCGCCAATCGCGGTATATCTGACTGCGTTGCGACAGGCTCAGGATACCAATCAGATTTGCAAAAATGCCCGGCACCGCGTGACGCTCGATCAGGTGGTGTCGCAGCTCACGGGACTTTGTAACGAATGCCACGCGAGTTTCATGCTTCATGCTTTCGTTTTGGCCAATCCTGTACTGCGCAACGCGCCGGTTTGCAATGGGAATATCGCCATAGCGTGCTGTCCACCTGCACCAGAATTCATAGTCTGCGATTGGATACCACTGGGCATGAAATCCTCCCAGCGCGATGGCTTTCTCCCGGTTGAAAATCACTGCAAGCGTGCCGCAGAATGGATTTGACAAGAACATGTCGGCGGCAGAAAAAAGCTTTACCGACATCTCCTCAGGCGAATCTTCCATATTGTACTGAAACTCGTTCTTCAACGAAGACGCCGCCTGTTCCTTCAGGCGATCAGGCCGTTGCTCGAGCAGAGCA
>NZ_JBFUDR010000507.1:0-2700 GCF_056404615.1 Massilia sp. P2_C2
CCACCAGCGGTGCCATCACTCCCGGCCAGCCGCGGACCCGCAATGCGGTTTCCTGCAGCATCGTCTTGTCCGTCACGAGCGGCAACAACTGCTTGGGCATGACTGCCCGCGACAGCGGCCAAAGACGGGTACCGGCACCGCCGGAGAGGATGACTGGGTAGATTTTCATGCGTTGGCTTTCTCGATTGACTTGTCGGTTTCTTCGGCTTGTTCCGTACGCCGGCTGCGACGGCGGTCGCGCGCGTTCACCCATTCGGATGAACCATATTCGGACGAGTGCTTCATCTCGCCGGCGCGGTCGATACTGTAGTCTTTGAAAACGATCATTTCATGTAATGTAACGTCGTTCAAAACGCGAGTGTACTCGAATAGCACACTGCGAACGACCTCGGCACCCGCGCAGATATGGCTGCCGTGGCCGATCCACGTCGGCCCGACGATCGTCGCGCCGGCCTCGATCTTGACGCCGGAGCCGATGTAGACCGGGCCCTTGATCGTCGTGCCGCGCCAGTCGATACTCGTGTTCAGACCGGTCCACAGGCCGGGCTCGATCTGGATGCCCGGCACGTCCATGTGGTTGACTTCGCCGGTCAGAACGTTCTGCAACACTTCCCAGTAGTCGCTGACGCTGCCGATGTCGAGCCAGTTGAACGGCCGGCCCTGGGCGTAGAACGGCATGCCCTTCTCGGCCAGCAGCGGGAATAGTTGCGAGCCGATGTCGAACTCGACGCCCGACGGGATCAGGTCGATCACTTCGGGCTCGAAGATGTAGATCCCCGTACTGATGAAATTCGAAAGCGCTTCTTCCTGCTTCGGCTTTTCCTGGAACTGGGTGATGCGCCCGGTCTTGTCGGTCACGACGACACCATAGCTCGACACCTTGTCCCACGGAACTTCCCTCGTGATGACGGACGCCATCGCCCCCTTGCGCCGGTGCTCGAGCAGCGCGGCCTTGAGGTCGAGGTCGATCAGTGCGTCGCCGCACAGGACGATGGTCGTGTCGTCGAAGAAACCGCCGAATTCCTGGATCTTCTTCATGCCGCCGGCCGAGCCGATCGGCACCGCGACGACTTCGCCATCTTCCTTCGTATAGCCTTCGAAGGAATAACCGATCTGAACGCCGAACTGCTCGCCCTCGCCGAAATATTCCTCGATCTTTTCGTGCAGGTGACTCACGTTCACCATGATCTCCGTCACGCCGTGCTTGCGCAGGTGCTCGATCAGGTAAGCCATCACGGGCTTGCCCAGCACGGGGATCATCGGCTTTGGCAGGTCGTAGGTCAGCGGACGTACGCGCGTCCCTTTGCCTGCAGCAAGAATCATCGCTTTCATGGTTCAGTCCTTAAGGGTTCATTTTGGGGTAGTTTGGTAGCGCCAGGAATCAGCGCACATTTGCGCGATGTCACGCTGTGCGGTCCATCCGAGTTCCTCGCGGGCTTTGGTGGGGTCGGCGTAGCACTTGGCAATGTCGCCTGGGCGACGATCCACGATCTGGTAGGGGATGGGCTTGCCGCAGGCCTTCTCGAAGGCGTGCACCATTTCCAGAACGCTGTTGCCGTTGCCGGTGCCGAGGTTGTAGGTGTGCAGGCCGGCGCCCTGCGCCAGCTTGTCCAGGGTCTTGACGTGGCCGATGGCCAGGTCGACCACGTGGATGTAGTCGCGCATGCCGGTGCCGTCCGGGGTCGGATAGTCGCCACCGAACACGGACAGTTTTTCACGCTGGCCGTTGGCGACCTGGGCGATGTAGGGCACCAGGTTGTTGGGGATGCCGTTCGGCTCCTCGCCGATCAGGCCGCTTTCATGGGCGCCGACCGGGTTGAAATAGCGCAGCAGGGCGATGCGCCAGTCCGGCTCGGCCTTGAACAGGTCGCGCAGGATGTCTTCGATCATCAGCTTGCTGCGGCCATAGGGATTGGTGGCCGACAGCGGGAAATCCTCCTTGATCGGCACCGAGGCCGGATCGCCGTAGACGGTGGCCGACGACGAGAACACGAGGGTCTTGCAACCGAATTTGGCCATCGTCTCGAACAGCGCGACGCTGCCGTACACGTTGTTGTCGTAGTAGCGCAGCGGCTGCGCCACCGATTCGCCCACGGCCTTCAGGCCGGCGAAGTGGATCACGGCATCGATCTTGTGTGCGGAAAAAACGGCTTCCATGCCCGCGCGGTCGCGGATGTCGCCTTCGACGAACACGAACGGCTTGCCGGTGATCTTCTGCACGCGATCCTGCACGGAACGAACCGCGTTGTAGAGGTTGTCGTACACAACCACGTCGTGGCCCGCGTTCTGCAGTTCGACCACGGTGTGCGAACCGATATAGCCCATGCCGCCAGTAACCAGAATCTTCATGAGTGCTCTTCTTTCTCAAAAATGTGTCGCCGCCGTGTCTCGGGACCGGCGCGCATCGTTATCGTCGGCGTCGGCCTTTGCCGCCGCCATCCCTGTTTGGTGTTTTGGTGGTACTGCCTCGCGGGCGCTATCGAGCGCCCTTCAACTCCTCTTCATCGTCAGGCCTGGCCGCGGATTTCCTTCGTCAGGACGTCCACGATGCGCTCCGCTGCCTTGCCGTCCCACAGGTGCGGCCGGCGGCCCTGCTTGCCCTCGCCGCGCAGGATCTTGCGCGTTTCAGCCAGGATCACGGCCGGGTCGGTGCCGGCCAGCACGTTCGAACCTTCGTCCACGGTCACCGGACGCTCCGTG
>NZ_JBFUDR010000508.1:0-2680 GCF_056404615.1 Massilia sp. P2_C2
AGCAGCGCGGCGGCGGCGCCCGTGCTCGCGCCGAACAGGCCGAGGGGCAGGGCGGTCGTTGCCTCCTGCGTGCCCAGCCAGGTGGCGGCCGCGCGCAGGCGGTCCGTCAGCAGGGCGATGTCGAAGCGGTTGTGGACCTGCCGGTCTTCGTTCGTTGTGAGCAGGTCGAGCAGCAGGGTGCCGATGCCGGCGTCGCGCAGCACGTGTGCCACGTGGTTGTTGCGCGGACTGAGCCGGCTGCTGCCGCTGCCGTGCGCGAACAGCACGACGCCAGTCGCGGCGCGGGGCACCTCGAGCATGCCTTCCATCGTCGCCGCGCCGTTGTCGATGTGGACCAGGGCCTTGATCATGATCGTTCCCCCTTGACAGACTTGGACCGCCGCCGGCGCCGAAGATTCGCCGCCGCCGCACGRCATTGCCGGATTGTTAAATCAGCGCCTGACGGAAGGCTCGAATCGCGACCTTTCCGGCGTGCCGGACATGAGGTTCGATGCGCATCGCCGCGCCGCCGTCGCAAGCCGTTTCATTACGTTTCCGCAAGGCATTTGTTAAGGTAATTTCATAAAGTGCAACAATTTGCGTATGCATAAGTTAGTAAAAACAAGCACTTATGTTCAAAAATATCTGACTCATGATTTATTAATGTTGTAATATMACGTCGATAACATGGCCCGAATTGGGCCGCGTCCAGCAGGCATCGGCCTTTCTGCACTACAATACGGGATTCTCAAAATACCAATATCCACTGTGTCCAACCTCGTCGAAATCCGCGATCTGCATTTTTCGTATGGCGATCGCCCGATCCTGCAGAACCTGAGCATGGACTTCCCGCGCGGTAAGCTGATTGCCGTGATGGGCGGCTCCGGTTCCGGCAAGACGACGGTGTTGCGTCTCATCGGCGGACAGATCAAGGCCCAGCGCGGTACCGTGGCGGTGAACGGCGACATCGTGAACCAGCTCGATACGGAAGGTTTATACCGCTTGCGCCGCAAGATGGGCATGTTGTTCCAGTTCGGCGCGCTGTTCACCGACCTGACTGTCTTCGAAAACGTGGCCTTCCCGCTACGCGAGCATACGGATTTGCCGGAAGAGATGATCCGCGACCTGGTGCTGATGCGCCTGAACGCCGTCGGCCTGCGCAATGCGGCCGGCCTGAAACCGAACGAGATCTCGGGCGGCATGGCGCGCCGCGTGGCGCTGGCGCGTGCCGTCGCGCTCGACCCCGCGTTGATCATGTACGACGAACCGTTCGCCGGCCTCGACCCGATCTCGATGGGCGTGACCGCCAACCTGATCCGCAACCTGAACGACGCGCTCGGCTCGACGTCCATCCTCGTCTCGCACGACGTGCACGAAACCTTCATGATCGCCGATTACGTGTATTTCCTGTCCGCCGGCAGGATCGTGGCCGCCGGCACGCCGGAAGAAATGCGCCGTTCGGCCGATCCGTATGTCAAACAGTTCGTGAACGCCGAGCCGGACGGGCCCGTGCCGTTCCATTATCCGGGCAAGTCGCTGGCCGAAGACCTGGGCCTGGGAGGCAAGCGATGACGATGTTTTTGGGATTCATCGGCGGCTTCGTGCTCGACGTGTTCGCGCGCCTCGGTTTCGTCACACGCTCGTTCGTCGGCCTGCTCGGCAAGTCGCCGGGGGCGCTGCGTCGCCCCACGCTGATCTCGGAGCAGGTCCACTTCATCGGCAATTATTCGCTGCTGATCATTACCGTGTCCGGCCTGTTCGTCGGCATGGTGCTGGGCCTGCAGGGGTATTACACGCTGAGCCAGTTCGGCGCCGAGGAAAAGCTGGGCCAGCTGGTGGCGCTTTCCCTGCTGCGTGAACTGGGCCCCGTCGTCACCGCGCTGCTGTTCGCCGGCCGCGCCGGCACGTCGCTGACGGCGGAAATCGGCCTCATGAAGGCCGGCGAGCAATTGACTGCCATGGAAATGATGGCCGTCAACCCGATCCAGCGCGTGCTGGCACCCCGCTTCTGGGGCGGCCTGATCGCCATGCCGGTGCTGGCCGCCGTGTTTTCCGCGATCGGCGTGATCGGCGGCTACCTGGTCGGCGTGCAACTGATCGGCGTGGACGAAGGCGCGTTCTGGTCGCAAATGCAGGCGAACATCGATGTGCGCCGCGACATCATGAACGGCGTCCTCAAGAGCTTCGTGTTCGGCATCGCCGTGACCTTCACGGCGCTGTTCCAGGGCTATGAAGCGCAGCCGACGCCGGAAGGCGTGTCGCGCGCGACCACGCGCACCGTCGTGATCGCGTCGCTGATGGTGCTTGGGCTGGACTTCATCATGACCGCCTTGATGTTCAACAAGTAAATTGAAAAGTTGGGAAAAACTTTATGCATCGTAAATCCATTGACGTCTGGGTCGGCCTTTTTGTCCTGTTGGGTGCGCTAGCGCTCCTTTTCCTGGCCCTCAAGGCCGGTAACATGAGCACGATCTCGTTCACGAAGACGTATGCGATCACGGGCAAGTTCGACAATATCGGCGGCCTCAAGCCGCAGTCGCCGGTCAAGAGCRCGGGCGTGGTCGTGGGGCGCGTGGGCGACATCGCGTTCGACGACAAGAGCTTCCAGGCCATTGTCCGCCTCGATCTGAATCCCGCTTACAAATTTCCGAAGGACAGCTCCCTGAAGATCCTGACGTCGGGACTGCTGGGTGAGCAATAC
>NZ_JBFUDR010000509.1:0-2672 GCF_056404615.1 Massilia sp. P2_C2
ATCGCCCGCCGCGGCGGCCTCTGGCGCGACAGCGCAAGCGCCCGCGCCGACGCCATCCGCGACCGCCTTCGGTCACAGCGGTCGCCCCGTCGATGCGGACGCCGCGCCGCCGGAACGCGAGCGCGGCATCCCGTGGCCGCCACCGCCGCCATCCGGACAACAACCGGCGGACCGGCCGGCCGGCCGTCAGCCGATCCGCCTGCGCTGGTGGATCGTCGCGCTGGCCGTGCTGTGGGGCGTGTGGCTGTGGGCGAAGCCGTCGGCGCAAAAGATCGAGCGGCGCATCGACGCGGCCATCGTGCTGGCGCAGCAATGCAAGGGCAGACAGGCGCAGGACGAGTTGATCGCGCTGCGTTCCAGCCGCGCCACGCCGGAACAGCTGGAGCGCTTGCAGCGCGAGCTCAACGAGGCGTCGAGCGCCTGCACCCGCAAGCGCCAGCGCGCGAGCGCGTGGAGCGAGGCGCGCGGGTCCATCGAAGCGTCGCTGGCCTCCGGCAGCGTCGAGCGGGCGCGCATGCGGCTGCAGGCGTTCACGAAGCGCTGGGGCGAGGACGACGAGACGCGCGCCCTGAAGGCCCGCATCGACGCGCTGCGCAGCGAGCATCCGCTGGCCGTGCCGTCGGACGAGGGCGGCTAGCCGTCCTAGACAATATCGAAAAATGCTAAGTAGTCATGCAAAACTTATCGTGAACTTGCTGCAGAAGCCTCTCATCAAGGATTGAATTTCCTCGAGCAAATCTGCGCTGTTCCTGGCAACGAAGCGGCGCCAGAAGTGCTTGGCATGCTTCCACAAGATCTCAATCCGGTTGAGCTCCGGACTGTAGGGAGGCAAATAGTACAGCCCCAAGCACATTCACGCGCTGTCGGTGCGCGAGCGGTTCGGTGGCCCGGGTCTGGCCGATCCTGCCCCAGCCGTACTGCACAAGAGGATTTGGACTGAGCCTGATTCGTCGAAGTACAGCAACTCGCACAGCTGTTCGTGGTCGAGCTTGGCCAGCGCATTGATCACTTTTCTGGCGCGCTCGAATGCCAGAGGTAGTGTGCTCGCGTCGTCTCAGCAGTCTTCTTCTAGACGCTCAGAGACCGGCAGAACTTGCTCGACAATCGAACAGGCGTTGGGTCAGCGTAGTGACAGTTAGCCGACCAAGGCATTAAGGATCGCGCGCCGCACTAAGCGCAAGTCTCCAGGTAAGGAAATGAAACCTAAGACTTGCACGTATAAAGGCACGATCGACAACGTGTCCAGCGCTCGGCTAGAGTAGACGCAAGTAAAGACTTCTGATCCCGTTACATTTCGATAGAGTTCGGCACTGCTTTCCAACTATATTAGAATTTCTGGTAGGACACGCCAATTTACGAGTGCCAAGTATCCAATGCCTACCCACTACTTCAGATCGAGCAGTTGGTCGGACACGGCAAAAAACGCCGCGACAAAGCTATTCGAGCGCTGTCGCTAATTTTGCGTTGGTACGAGTAGATCGGCCTTCACTCAACTCCATCACTGGACCGTCTGCAAAGGTGAGCTGTTGGACGCCCATGCCTGGGGTGGCGCCAGGCGATGTCGTACTGTAGCTTGGAGACCCCATTGGCCCAGAGGTGCAGCCTCTGGCTGTGCGAGAGGCGTCCCATGCTTACCACTCTGCCGGGCTGCTTGCGATAGAAGTATCTTGCTCGCCCAGGCGAAGCTCCAGCTCAAGTGCTGAACACCAGCTGAACAGCTGTTTGACGCTGATTTCGTCAGGATGATTCTCAAGGTACGAAATGCGATTCTGGCTCAACCCGACACGATTCGCGACTGCCGTCTGTGTAAGTTTACGCTGTTTGCGGGTCGCTACGAGCAGCTGGCCGAGCTGCGGTGCAGTGATGAGAAGATGGGATTCTGGCGAGGAAGACATTTGGGAAATATCCGATATTCAGATAAACCTAATTTATCCGAAATACGGATAAATTCAAAATAGCTGGAATTCGGCTAATGATCGTATCCGCCTGGATGCACTGCGTATTCACCACTACATTGGCAGCGCCGACTTCGGCAGCCCGAACACGAGGTCGAATGCCCAGTGGAACGCGAAGCTGTACAGGACGAAGAACACGATCAGCCCGACGTCCAGCATCAAGGCGTCCACGAGCGATGTCCCGAGCGTCCATGCGAACATGGGCACGATGGCGAGCACGAGTCCGCCCTCGAAGCCGGCGGCGTGGACGACGCGGCGCAACAGGCTGCGGCCGCGCGTGGCCTGCCGCGCTTCCCAGGCTTCGAACAGTGCGTTGTAGACGACGTTCCAGGCGACGGCCGTGGCCGACGCGAGGACGGCCGCGATGCCTGCCTCTGCGCCGTCGTGGTGCGTCAGGCCCGCGAGCCCGGCCGTCGTGCACGCGATGGCGATGGCTTCGTACAGTGCGACGTAGACGATCCTGCGTTTGATTCCTTGCATGTCCGGCTTTCCCAATAAAACGACGATGGCGCCATCCTATGTCGACATCCTTGATGTATAAAGTTGGATTCTTTCAGTTTAATTGACAGATCATGGCCTTTTCCAGCGATAACGTGAGAGTGTTCCTGGCCGTGCTCGACCATGGCTCGTTTTCCGCCGCGGCGCGCGCGTTGGGGCGGGTGCCGTCGGCCGTCAGCATGGCCATCGCCCAGCTCGAGGCGGAGCTGGACCTGGTCC
>NZ_JBFUDR010000510.1:0-2654 GCF_056404615.1 Massilia sp. P2_C2
TGCCTTTACGGCTGCTATGTTTTATGGAGTTGGCAGCAGATTTGATGGCTATACGGACAGGGCGGGTAACATTACGAACTATGGCAAGTTTGGCGAGGCGATTGCCGCCCATGGCGTAGTGGGATGTGTTTCAAGCGTGATGAGCGGAGGCAAATGTGGTCCTGGAGCGCTTAGTGCGGCATTCAGCAAGGCAGCGTTGCCGGTGACTGGGCCAATGGGTAAAGACAATCCGCTTGCGGGGGCATTGGTAAGTGCTGCTATAGGCGGTACGGCATCGGTCCTCGGTGGCGGCAAGTTCGCCAACGGCGCCGCGACAGCTGCGTTTGGCTATCTATTTAATTCTTACGCACATTCCGCGAACGACCCAACCCCTACCGCGATTATTCCAGATGAGATATGTCGGACGTCGGGAGGTTGTGTGACCATTACATTTTCGAATGACGTTGCGAACGGCCCCACAACTCAACAGCCCGTCAGACAAACTGTTATTGATGCGTTGACAAACGCAATCGAAAAAAGTCCAGACTTGGAAACGTTGAATGTGAATAGCAGTACTGGCGGCCATGGACCGAAAGATGATCATACTTTAGGCTATGCCCTCGACATTAATCGGGTTAATGATATGGCGGTGATAGGTAATGCGAATGATCCCGTCATTAAGCAATTTGTAAATGCTCTGAATTCCGACGCAAGTATTCGGTATTTCTGCTCGCCAACTGTTTGTGGGATGGGGCCCAATAATCCTAAGGGTTGGTCTGGTCGGCGTTATCCGGAGACAAACAAAAAACTTCTAGATATGCATAAAAATCATATCCATTTCGGTGTCTATTGATATTTGGCTCAGTTGCATATGAATAAGCTTGTTATTTCGGCGCTTCTTGCATGGACATTTGGTCTCGGCATTTCATGCGAATCAATGGCTGCCAGCTCCAAAGATATATTTCAAAATGCGCCGCTCAACGGTGATGAGCTTGCCGATGGGTTGGCGTCACTCGAAACATTGACGGAATTTCAATTGCGCTCTGGCCTTCGAGTGGTTATCTATCGATCTGTCGAATCGGGGGAGTGCGATTCATCTCGAGAGTTAGAGACATGCCCTCAAGGGCGTCTTTTTATAGTTCGAAGCCTAATGAAGGAAGGCCCTGATGAGAACAAGTTGTGGATTACCCAAAAGCGCAGGAATTGGAAAATTGTGGTGCGGCCGAGCGAACATGAATACGCGGAGCAATCTGAACTTCAGAAGTTTTTTGGCGTAATCGGCTTTGAGTTGGATTCGTGTAGGCTACCTCAAAAGATGGAAAAGGGACAATGGATTCACGAGCGGTATCTGGTTCGTCTATGGAAGGACGGAATGAGTACGCAGATTATTAGTTCGGCGGCTACTGCGAATTGTCAATAGTGATACCTCTTTAGCCATTTGCCCCATGTGCACGCTAACTTGATTTTCCGTACCAAATGGCTATTTGACCGCGTTATCGAGACCCGCTCCGGGACCGAATGTCGGCCTGAAGATACCCAAGCTGCGTAGCGGTAGTTACTCCGCTGGTATTCGTCCGGCAACCTGAAGGGCGGCTTGCAGGGTGCCTTTACGGCCGGTGACGTGGTTCAATTTAAAGGACATGTTGCTATCTACGCGGGTCAAGATGCCACGGGCAGCGCCTTGATGTGGACAGCAACGCGCCCGGGTGGAAAACCATACGAACTCTTGCGGATAAAATATTGGGGTAGCCCTATGACCGGCAAGTTCCGGTATCAGGTCAAAACTGGCGGGGAATGAAATGCTGAAGACACTTCTCTGTTTTTCGCTATGGCTAGCTGCAGCTTCCAATAGCTATGCAAGTGCAAACAATGATGCCGATGCAAAGGCTTTTCTCGAAGAAGTTGTGAGGTCAGACTTCGAGGGTGACGCATCTCCAAGAATTGGTCACGTAATACAAAATCACCGGGCATCGGAAAAGGAAGATGCAGCATGGGGGCCAGCCCCGGAAGTATACATGCTGGACAGCGATCCACTGGTGGTAGTCACTTATTGGAAGCTCGTCGCCCTTGAAAGGAAAGCATCTAAAGCTTGCGGCAAGTTCAGCTTCACTGTCGTGGCTACGACTATCGGTGAGGGACTTCCGTCCTGGGAAAGCACGAACGCGAGACACATTCAAGCTCTGCCGAAATCAAAAAGCGAAACGGTCGGCTATTGCGCAAGGTTCCAGCATGGAGCATGGATGCTGATCGACGCACCGCTACCCCGCGTAAGCAAACAGCTCTTGGTTTCAGTCATGCGGGAGAGAAGTGCAGATGCAGAAAAAATTGCATCAAAATTCGGCGATGCAGATCCTCGAGCGGTGAAGAATGCCCGACGGATTTCGGAATCGCTTAATGAACAATTGGCCGTCTTGTTAACTCTTTAACTGTGTAAAGCGTGGATGTTTGATCTAAAGCGGAAAGAGCTCGCTAAGTGTGAGCTGCTGAGGATAGCAGGCACGCCGCCCAGGGCATGCCATTCAGACCAGTCATACGGAAAGCATCGATAGATGACCCACCAGAACAAGAACAAACCTTTTGGCGGCATGCGCCAATTGCTGTCGGCCGGCCTCATGCTGCTTGCGAGCGTCGTCGTCGCGGGCGCCCAGGCTCAGGTGCCGACCAATCCGTACAGC
>NZ_JBFUDR010000511.1:0-2636 GCF_056404615.1 Massilia sp. P2_C2
GGAGAGCACATCGTCATACTGAGGCCATAGAAGTGCAGAGAAGGACAGATCAATTGTATGAGAAGATAAAAAAAGCTTGCGAGAACGACGAATTTAATAAAGTAGATATAACAAAAGCGCACGGACGTTTTACGGATAATCTCAAAGAATATCTTGCAGTTTGCTGTACTGCACGTCAAGAAGACCATTCTGATCCGCTTGTCGATACATTCTCGGCTCTGATTGGCGAAGCAGTTGTTGAAATAGTGCGGTCCATTTCCGGACAGAATGTTATTCCCTTGGGCGTATATATTCCTCTTCGCGGTTGGCTGGAGGCGGGCCCTCTGAAAATCCCGGCAGTTTAACTCATCTCGTTACTAACCTTCTAGCGAGTAAAGTCACGTTTTCTCCTATGAGAGACCATGGCTCTACTTTCTAGAAAGTTAGTACACACAACTCGTCTGCCCCCTTGGAATGTCACGTAAAAACCGTTTACTTTCTGTGACTTGTAACTTCGCCTTGTAAACCTTTCCATGATCGCGTTTACTCTTGCTTTTTAGGCGACGCACATGGGCAAGAGGCGGGCAGCACAGCGGTGGACGGACGAGGAGTTTGCCGAGCTGGATCTTGGTGACGCCCGCCTCAACAAGAGAACAAGGAAATTGATGGAAACTTTCACCGCGAAGCCGACGACCAGCATCCCCGACGCGTGCGACAGTTGGACTGAGACGCATGCAGCTTCCCGCTTCTGAACCGCCCCGGATTTGATGGAGGCTCCAACTCTTGAGAGAATGGAGCTATGAACAAGAAGCCAAGCAAATTTGCGCCGGAAGTCCGGGACGGCGCAGTCCGTCTGGTACGGGAGCAGCGCAACGAGCATCCGTCGGTGTGGGCGGCGGTCGAGTCAATTGCAGGGATGATCGGCTGCATCCCGCAAACACTGCATGAATGGGTCAAGCGTGACCAGGTTGACCAAGGTGAGCGCGCAGGAGTGACTACGTGTCAAACAGAATTGATTCATCGTCGCACCTGGAAAGTCGGGAATCTGTCGAGTTGGCAACCCTGGAATGGGTGTCTTGGTTCAATCACCATCGTCTGATGGAACCACTCGGCTATATCCCGCCAGCGGAAGCTGAGGCAAACTACTACCGGCAACTTGAAATCGCTGCCACTGAAACCGCTTTAACTTAAACCAACCAGCCTCCACGATTCCCGGGGCGGTTCAGTAGTTCGTTAATCCGCAGCGGACGGTGCATGTTGAGTCGACGGAAGGCAAGGGGCACCTATATTGCAATTATTTCGGCCGGACTGGAGCGACACGATAGTGACTCTGGCTCAGTCGTCCATATGCCGCACCCGGGCCAGAATGTTGGCCGTACCGGCCGCAGATGCTGTGCCGTTCTGCCCGGACAGACCAGCGCTGCCGCCCGTTCCGGATAATCGTGCGTCGGGCGCCGCGCTGCGTAATTCCCGCCTGCCGAAGTGCCCACTGGCATAGCCTTCCCACACGGGATACCAGGCGGCCAGGTTCACGCCGTCATCGACGTCTAATTCTTCACGCCGGCCGCAGACCCGGCAGGACCTGATATTGGATCCATCCGGCCGACTCCAGTCGTGCACGATGAACAGTGAACGTAAAAAAGTAAACAAAAGATATTTCCAGTGATGCATGGCAACTATCATCGTATCACTGTATTGACGAAATGTAACTACCTCCAGCGGCTTCCGTTCAGATTTCCGCCCCACGCATGCCACCCACCTCCGCAGGCGGTGTCGTGACGTCCGGCGTCGACGTGGGTACCGTCGTCGCGTCCGGCGGCAGCGCGGCCGATCCGCCCGGTGGCAGCATGCCGGGCACAGGCATCAGTCCGATGGCCTCGTGATACCAGCCGTGGATGAGCGCCAGGTGTCGCCGTTCGTCGTCGAGGGCCTGCGCGAAACTGGCGACAAGGTCGTCCTGCCCGGCGTCGCTGGCGAGCGCGACGCGCGTCTCCCAGCCAGCGCCGTCGGCCAATTCAGCCGTCAGCAGCGCGTGCAGCGACTGGCCCAGTCTCGTGCGCGGATCGTTCAGCACCTGCACGAGTCCCAGCGATTCGACGCCGGTGACGTCCGCGCTGGGCGTTTGCGACGTGGGGGCGCCGCCCAGCGTCTCGATCGCTTCCTTCAGCAGCAGGAAATGGCGCGCCTCGTCGCGGCGGATGTCTTCGCCGTGCGCGCGCGTCATGCCGGCCGCGCCGTCCGGCATGACGTCGCACTTCGCCAGCAGGGCATCATAAAGCCGCGTGCTCGTGCGCTCGAACGACAACCGCAAGCCCATTTTGTCGAGCAGCACCTGGGGTCGGTCGCCCTGGGGGCCACGCCGGCGGTGAGCTCGATCGCCAGCAGCCAGTTGACTATCGTGGCCTGGTGCTGCTCGACGCGCCGCACCTCGGCCAGCGGCCGGCGCAGCGCCAAGTTGCGGTGCGCTGCCGGTCGAGCGGCGTGCCCTTGGAATCGAAGACGGAAAATGCCATGGTCCACCTCCTGGTCACCGCACGATCGGCCTCGGCGCGCGGAGTTCCGGAGATGTCGCAGTGTGTGCAAGCGAGAAAATGTACTTCCAATTGTGACAACGCCCCACATGGATGAGCGTTGTATGGCAAACTGCGGGACCAATG
>NZ_JBFUDR010000512.1:0-2615 GCF_056404615.1 Massilia sp. P2_C2
GCTGGATCTCGAACAACGACGTCGCAAAGCTGCTGGGGGGCATCCGCTCGAAGCAGATGGCGCTCATCTCCGACAGCTGTTATTCGGGTGCGTTCGCCCGCGACGGCATGGACGCCGTCGGCCACGACGTGACGGTCGACGACGTGCTGACCAAGCGTTCCGTCGTCGTACTGTCGTCGGGCGGGGACGAACCGGTCGCCGACGAAGGCAAGGAAGGCCATTCGATCTTCGCGTGGAACCTGATGCGGGTCGTCGGCGCCGTGCAGGACTGGAAGCCCGGCAGCACGATCTTCACCGACGTGCAGACGGGCGTGAAGAAGGAATTCCCGCAGACGCCGAACTACGGCGCGGTGACGGCCGCCGGGCACCAGCGCGGCGGCGATTACCTGTTCGAGCTGCGCTGAAGGTCGTAGGGTGGGCACCCCTGTGCCCACGCGTGACGTATGCGATATGTCGGCGTTACGCGTGGGCACGGGGTGCCCACCCTACTAGAACAGCACGTCCCAGGTGACGGTCACCATCTTCGCGTTCTTGGTGAAGTCGTAGGCGCTGGAATCCTTGACGGAGTCCCACTGGACTTTCAGGTCCATGTTCTTGCGGAAGTCCCAGCGCACGCCGGCGAAACGCGTGTTGTCGTTCTGCGTCGCGGTATAGGTCGCCGTCAGCTTTTCCTTGTACGACGAAAAGCCGACGAGCGGCATGAACCGGCCCATGCGGTAGCCGACCGTCGCCGTGAAACTCGACGACTTGTAGTCCAGCGCCGGACGCATGAAGCGGTTCGCTTCCGCGCGCACCATCCAGTTGCCGTAGTCGATGCTGCCGGACAGGCCGATGATGCGCTGGCGCGTGCCACGGCTGAACGTCGGCACGTCGTCCGGCGGGTACTGCGACAGGTCGATCGAGTTCTGCATGTAGATCAGGCGCGCGCCGAAGACCTCGTCGGACACGTCGAGGTAGCCGCCCAGGATGTGCTTCCAGTCGTCGTCCACGCGGTAGCCGTAGTAGATCTTGCGCTGCTCGATGTTGTCGTGGGTGTGCTCCTGGCCGGCGAACACGTTGGCGGTGACGGCCCAGTCGCCGAAGCTGCGCGCATGGCGCACGTTCACGCCGTCGTAGGCGCCGACTTCCCAGCCGTAGATATCCTGCGGCACGCGCGCCCACGGCAAGGTGTAGCCGATGTAGACGCTGTCCGAGTAGGCATAGATCGGCAGGCGGCGGCGGCCGACCTGCACCGTCGTGTCGGGCGCGATGTCGTAGGAGAGGTAGGCCCAGTCGACTTTCGGCTTGCCGTGTTCGGACACGCGCGATACGGCCTGCACGGTGCCGGACAGCTGCGGCGTGAACTGGTATTTGGCCTGCAGACCCACGAGCGATTCGCGCGCGAGGCTCCATTCGTTGCCATGGTAGACCGTGCCGTGCTCGTAATTGCCGATGAAGCAGGGGCACGGCTGGCCCATGAATTCGCCATCGGAGCCGCCGTAGGCCTTGCCCGCGGTGACGGTGGCGAATCCGGAAATACTCAGGTCACTGGCATGCGCCATGCCGGCGCTGGACAGCAGCGCGGCGATCATCAGTTTCTTCATTCTTCGTGCGTGGTTAGTTGGCGGTGGCGATGACTTTGACGGAGGCGTCAACGTCCTTCTTGTCGATGTAGCCGACGGCGTTCGGATCGGCCGCGACGGCCTTCTTCATCGCCGCGCCGGAGTCGACTTCGGCGGGCGGCGTGCCGGTGCCCKTGAAAATCAGCTTGCCCCACACGGCCTGCACCTGGGCCGGATCCTTCTTGCAGGCCCTGGAAAAGAATTCGTCGCGCAGCGGATTCTTTTCCGCGAGGTTGATCGGGGTCGGCGACTTGATCTTGCCGAGGAAGGCCTGGCAGACCTGGGGCACGGGCGGCGCCAGCGAGGAATGGGAAGACACGATGATGCTGATCTCGGCATGCGCCGGCGCCAGGGCGAACGCCGCGAACGCTACGGCGCACGCCGCTGCGGGATGTACTTTCTTCATGATGGTCTGTGGTGTTGACGGGAACCCGGCGCGAGCCGGGACGGGTTGCCGCCGCGGGCGCGGCCACGGCGGCGTAAAGCGTAAACGGGGTGCCGTCAGGCGCGGCGCCGCGTGGACACGGCATTCGACGCCGGCAGCGCCAGCGTCCCCGGCGGCACGGGCTCGACGTGCCGGAGCGTGCCCTGACGTACCAGCGTGAACACGCTCACGACGGCGGCCAGGCTGGCGGCCTGCTCGCGCAGCGCGGTCGCCAGGCCTGCGGTCTCGTCCACCAGGGTGGCGTTCTGTTGCGTGTCCTTGTCCATCTGCGCGATGGCGTCGTTGATGTGCTCGATGTCCGCCGTCTGGGCGCTGCTGGCGTCGGCGATCGCAGCCATGATGTCCGTCACGCGCTGGACGCTGCTGACGATCTCGTTCATCGTGGTGCCCGTCTGGTCGGCCAGGCGCGTGCCCAGTTCGACCTGCGTCACGGAGCGGCCGATCAGCGCGGTGATCTCCTTGGCCGCGGCGGCCGAGCGCTGCGCCAGGCTGCGCACCTCGCTCGCCACGACGGCGAATCCGCGCCCCTGCTCGCCGGCGCGCGCCGCTTCCACGGCGGCGTTCAGCGC
>NZ_JBFUDR010000513.1:0-2598 GCF_056404615.1 Massilia sp. P2_C2
ACGCGTGGGCACGGGGTGCCCACCCTACCCCGCGATTTGGGCGCCTGGCCGCCGCGGATAGAGTTTTTCGCCTCCCCGGCGCGCGTCAGCCCTGCCCCGCCAGTTCGATGCGGCGCCGGATGCGTTCCGCGGCGGCCGAGTCGCCGGCCGCGCGCGCACGCTGTTCCTGCACGCCGAGCCAGGCCAGCAGCGGACGGCGCCAGCCCTGCTGCGATGCCGTGTCGACGGCCGTCGCGATGTCGGCCGGATTGATCCGCCCCGCCTTCAACAGCGCGCCCGCCGCGACGAGGCGGGACAGCGGATCGGCGACGCCGGCCAGCGTGCCGCTCGTGACGACGGCGCGGTGCTGTTCCGGCAGCAGGGCCGCGTCCAGCCCCTGCCAGCGGCCGTCCAGGTAGGCGGCGTACGCACGCAGGGCTGGCGTCGCGTCGGCGGCCAGCGCATCGAAGCCGGCGCAGTCGAAGGCCAGCGCCGCGGCCCGCACGCCGCAGCGTACCAGCTCGGCCTGGGCGACGACGTCGAACCGTCCGGTGGCGGCGCTGGCGCGGCGGGCGCGCGCGAATTCCGCGTCGGCGGCGGCCGAGTCGCCGCGCAGGAAGTCATCCGTGTAACCGTCGAGGGCACCGCGCGCGTCGCCCTGCCAGGCCGGCGGCTGCGGACCGCTGGCGCAACCGGACAATACGGCCGCAGAAGCGGCAACGACAGCGGCGAGCATGATGAGCGGTTTCAGGGTCATGGCAGCTTGATCTCCGTGTCGCGCTTGAACGGCCATTTGCGGTTGACCTCGTCGACGAGGCGATTCACCTTGCGCAGGCTCGCATCGACTTCGCCGCGCAGCCGGCCCAGGTCCTCGGTGGCGACGCGCGCATTCTTGCCGACGGCCTGCGCCTCGGCCAGCACGGCGTCGGCCTTCTGCAAGGTGCCGCGGGCGTCGGCCAGGAGGCCGTTCAGTTCGCGGATCGCGCCCTGCGTGTCGTCCATCACGCCGTTCTTGCCGAACACGCGCTGGTCGGTCTTGGCGAGCAGCGTGTCGAGGCGGCGCAAGGTCTGCAGCAGCTTTTCCGCCTCGGCGTCGCCGCCCAGTGCCGTGCCCAGCACGCCGTAGCGCCCCGTCAGGCGGCCGGACAGTGCCTCGACGTTGGCCAGCGTATTGCCGATGTGCGAATCGGGGCGCGTCATCGTCTCCAGGTTTTCCAGCAGCGTATGGGCCGTCGCCACCAGGCGCGGGATCTCGGCCGTGGCATCGCCGCGCAGCACGGGGCGCTGGGCGTGGTCGGGCAGCGGCGGATCCGTCAGGATGCCGCTGTAGGCGCGCAGCCGGGTCTCGCCGACGACGCTGCGCTCGAGCGTGAAGACGCTGGTCGTGCGCAGCCATTTCGCGTCGGCCTTCGGAATGTCGACGAGGATGTTCACCTTGCCGTCCTTGCCGAGTTCCACCTGGCGCACGCGCCCGATGGGGAAGCCGGCGAAGCTCATGTCCATGCCGGGGATCACGCCCTCGGAATCGTCGGCCACGAGCACCAGCTCCTGCGTCTTCTCGAACACGCCGCGCGCATACATCACGTACAGGAAGAAGGCGACGATCAACGCGCCGATCACGAGAAGCAGGATCAGGGCCTTGGCTTCCACGTGCCTCGGTTCGTCCGGCGGGCCATCCGCAGTGCGGGTCAGGTCTTTATCGTTCATTGTTTTCAGATGTATTTGACGGCCAGCGAACTGGCCTCGATCAGCAGCAGCACGAACAGCAGCCGCAGCGCGCCCGGCTGCACGTTGGTGCGCAGGCGGCGCGGCCGGCGCAGCAGGTCCAGGATGGCGGCGCTCGGGATCACGGCCACCGCGAGCCCGAACAGCACCGTCTTGAACACGAAGCCCAGCGTGACGGTCGGGTCGAACACGCGGCCGACGGTGCGCGTGTAGTCGGACAGGCCCCATGGCGACAGGCCGTACACGTTCAGATAGGCCAGCAGGAGAACGATGGTACTCGACACCATCGCGAGGCTCAGCACGGAAAACGCGTTGGCGATCACCTGCGGTACGAGGTCGTGGCGCAGGCGGCGCAAGGTGGCGGCCGTCGCCTCCCCCGCGGGCACGCCGCTGCGCGCGAGGCCCATGGCATTGGCATCGAACGCCATGCCGGCGCGCAGCGCGGCGAACATCGCGGCCGACAGCGGCAGCAATTCCAGCACGAGCACGCGCACGACCATCTCCAGCGCGTAGCGCGACAGGCCATAGCTCTGCGCGGTGACGAGCACGATGCGGATGATGACGAGGCTCACCAGCGCGGTCAGCACCGTGAACCAGGGCAGCACCTGCCACGTGCTTGCGTAGATGTAGCGCGACGTGGCGAGGCGGTTGGCGCGGTGGTACGTGGACGGCGACAGCGCCATCACGAGCGCCACGGCACCAAGGTGCAGCATGGCCCACCAGCTGGCGGCGTAGCGCGCGGCGAGGTGGCCCCACAGGCGCGGTTTAATATACAGGAGTGACGAGATGGACATATTCACATGGTAGGGTGGGCACCCCGTGCCCACGCGTAATGCCAACACACCGCGAACGTCCGCGTGGGCACGGGGGCGCCCACCCTACGTTCTCCTGTCC
>NZ_JBFUDR010000514.1:0-2593 GCF_056404615.1 Massilia sp. P2_C2
GGCCGTGCTCGTTGGTTGCGATCTGGCGCGCAAGGAGGTCGGCATTCGATTGGTTCTGTGCGGCCTGCACGGCGGCGACCTCGCGCGACACATACGGGTCTGTGCGCACGTACGTGAGGCCCAACTGGATCGAGGTGTGTTCCAGGCGGCGCTTCCATTCAGTGCGCAGGTGCCGCTTCCACCACGCCTCATCGGCCGCGCGTCTGATGCGCTCCTCGTCCGTGTCGCCGGCCGGCGGCGCGATGCCACGGCGCGCGCACAGCTCGTCGACGGCGGCCAGAATGGCGTCCGTCGTCATCAGCTGGTAGCAGAATTCGGAGACGGCGCGTACAGCCTTTTCCGCCGCCACGGCGATATCGCGATCCGTCGTCATGCGGCCCTTGTCGTCGGCCAGCGGCACGCGCTCCACGTCGGCCATCAGATCGCGGATCAGGTCCAGCTTGCCGCGATGCTTGGTGCGGCCCTCGCGCACAAACACGGCCTCCATAGCACGCGCCATGCGCTTCGGGATGCCCCAGCCGACAGCGCGCATCAGTGCGCCTTTCCGTGCGTGGCCGGCATGGCGCCGCCCTGCATGCACTTTTGAATCTGGCCGAGGTCGGCCAACAGCTTTTGCAGCGCGATCCACACGAGCCCGCGCTCGAGCGCGTCGAATTTGTTCAGGGAGTCGTCGGCACGTGCCTTAGGCAGGCCGGCGGACAGCACCGCCACCATGCGAGCGCCTATAGGCGCGTTCAGCCACACGGCCGCGCGCATGGCCTCGATGTCGGACGGCCGGGCTACGATGGCGCGCAACGCCATGATCCTTTCTTGGCGCACGTCCTCAGGAACGGCGCAGACGGCCTCACAGGCGGCCGTGAAGTCCGCGAGGTAGGCAGACGTGGAAATCTCCAGCGGCGAGCGCTGGGGGCCGGCAGCGGCCGCCAGCGCGGCCAGTTCGACGCGTTCGGCTTTCATTCACAGCCCCACTGCGATGCCATCGCGGCSGCTATCCCTTCATACGTCCGCGAACGCTCCTTCCAGCGATCCGGGGTTGGCGGCATCTTATGCACCCGCGCCTCGCGGCCCTCAACGATGTTCGTCGGCTGGAGCTTCGGCAAGCCCTCAAGCCACAGGCAGGTTGCCTTCGTCTCGCCGTGTCCGAACTGCCACGGCTGAATTACCTGATCCGGCCTGCGAATCTTTGACGATATGACAGAAATCGGATTCTCCAGCGCCTTGCGCTGGATCGGCGCAGCCATCAGCCGGCGCACGAAGTCGAGCGCGCGGCCCTGACGCCCGTCCGCGATCTTCGCGGCAAAGTGACGCGCACCGCTCACTGCCAGGTCGGTGCACGGCGGGTGCGCGATCATCAGGTCCCAGCCATCCCCTATGATGTCAAACACGTCGCCCTGGTAGTGCGGCCCGGCTACCTCGGTAGGCAGTAGGTCGCAACTCACGGCCTCATGGCCAAGCGCACGGAACGCATCACGAACGCGGCCGCTGTATTCGCAAGCGACGAGGACTCGCATCACAGGGCCTCCAAACGCTTGAACAGGGCGTCAGCGGCATCGGCCTGCGCGTTCCAGTAGCCGATAATTTGTGCTTCTGATGCCAGAGCGCCGTTGGTACGCGCCAGTTGCGCGCACTTCCAGACATAGAGCTTCGCGGCGCTCCAATCGTCCTCCGAAATTGAGACGATTTTGTAACCTTGTGTTTCAGACATGACGGCCCCCAAGGCATGTTCCCAAGGCAGAAAAGCCGCGCGGACGTGGGTTGCAAGCCCGGTTCGCCTTGGGAGCGGAAGAATTTTCCGCGCGGCATGTGCGGATTCTAGTCCATAAATTCTGGACTAGTCCATAACTTCGTGACTGGTTGCGCGTCTCTGGACTATGGACTACGCTACGGCCAATCGCTCGGGCACGAGTGAAGTTCCTTGGGAGAAATTATGAAAACGTCCGAATACCTTGATCTGGTGCGCCAGCGCGCCGGGGTTCCGTCCGATTACGCGCTGCAAAAGCCGCTTGGACTGTCGAAACAACAACTCAGCCGCTACCGGAATGACCTCGACGTGTTTAGCGACGAGATCGCGATCCGCGTTGCGCAGGTCTGCGATATGTCGCCAGAGCGGGTCTTGCTCGACATGCACATGGAGCGTTCGAAGTCGCCCGAGGTCCGGGCAGTGTGGGCGACGCTCATGTCGAAAATGGAAAAAATTTCCGCGTCTTTTAATACCCTCCTGTCAGGAAGCTGGTCGGGTGTGGAGCGCCGTCGAGACCACGTCTCCCGGTTAGCGCACGCTCGCTGACAGGTAGTAAACCCAGCCCCAAAATAATATAGATTATGCGAAGGACAGGTAGTTTATACGGTGTTGCGCCTCAAGTGCTCCAGCTCTCGGAAGTAATCTTGTTATATTTTTGGAAGTAAATCTGTTAGATAGGCCTGCTCGCATCTTCCTAACAAATTCACTTCTGACCTGGCGCGGCGGATCTGGAACTCAGTCAGCTTATATGTTCCGGGTTACCTGCCGGAATGGGAACTGGAGGCAACCCTAGCGTGTCATCGTTCGGTCCCGCCATCAGTCTACTGTGCAACGCAAACATATAGAGGCTGT
>NZ_JBFUDR010000515.1:0-2558 GCF_056404615.1 Massilia sp. P2_C2
TTCGTCCGGCACGCAGCGCCAGATCAGGCCCCATTCCTCGGCCCTGGCGGCCGGCAGCTTGTCGCCCAGCAGCGCGAGGCCCATGGCGCGCGCGGGGCCGACGAGGCGCGGCAGCACCCACGTGCCGCCGGTGTCCGGGATCAGGCCCAGCTTGCAGAACGCTTCGATGAACGACGCCGACTGCGCCGCCAGCACGATGTCGCACGCAAGCGCCAGGTTGGCGCCGGCACCGGCGGCCACGCCGTTGACGGCGCAAATCACGGGCAGCGGCAGGCTTTTCAGCGTGAGCACGAGCGGGGCATAGAATTTTTCGACGGATTCGCCCAGGTCGACGCCCGGTGCGCCCGGCTCCACTGCCCGGTCGTTCAGGTCCTGGCCGGCGCAGAAGCCACGGCCGGCGCCCGTCAGCAGCAGCACGCGGACGCTCCCGTCTTCCTCGACGCGGCGCAGGGCGTCGCGGACTTCGAGGTGCATCGCCTGCGTGAAGCTGTTCAGGCGCTCGGGGCGGTTGAGGGTCAGCGTGGCGATGCCGGCGTCGATCGCGAACAGGATCGTCTCGTAGGTCATGGGGGTCTCCTGTTTTATTCGGCCACGTCGAAGTCGAGGACGACCTTGTCCGTCACGGGGAAGCTCTGGCAGCTCAGCACGAATCCGCGCGCCACCTCGTAGTCTTCCAGCGCGTAGTTGACGTCCATGTCGACCTGCCCTTCGCGCACCTTGCAGCGGCACGTCGAGCAGACGCCGCCCTTGCACGAATAGCGCATGTCGAGGCCCGCGCGCAGGCCGGCGTCGAGGACCGATTCCTTGTCGCGGTCCATCGTGAAGCTGGCGTGGTTGCCGTCCATGATCACGGTGACTTCGGTCATGTGATGCGTCTCGTCCGTCGGCTGGCGGCGCGGCTTGCGTGCCTCTTGCGCGCTGCCCGCGGCAAAGAGTTCGATGCGGATGCGCTCTTTCGGCATGCCCGCTTCCTGCAGGGCGGCGGAGACGCCGTGCATCATGTCTTCCGGGCCG
This sequence comes from Massilia sp. P2_C2, assembly GCF_056404615.1. Lineage (NCBI taxonomy): Bacteria > Pseudomonadati > Pseudomonadota > Betaproteobacteria > Burkholderiales > Oxalobacteraceae > Massilia > Massilia sp. P2_C2. Next base: position 1,015 of record NZ_JBFUDR010000515.1, read on the forward strand.
CAGATGAACGCATGGTCGACGTCTTCCACGCGCAGCCAGTGCCTGAACAGCTGGCGGCATTTGTCCTGCGTGATGCGGCCGTTGAACAGGTCGATGTCCTGGTGCTCGCGGCTCATCACGTAGACGAGGTTCAGGCGCTCCAGGTACTGGTCCTTCAGCTCGGCCAGCTCGTCGCGGAAGATCACGGACGACGTGGCGCGGTTCCCGTACAGCAGCGTGAAGCGGCTGTGCGGCTCGGCGATCAGCGTCGTCTTGACGATCGAGAGGATCGGCGTGATGCCGCTGCCGGCCGCGAATGCGAGGTAGTGATTCCTGCTCTCGGGTTCGAGCGGCAGGTTGAAGCGGCCTTCGGGCGGCATCACGTCGAGCGTGACGCCGGGCCGGATGCATTCGTTGGCCCAGGTCGAGAACAGCCCGCCCGGCACGCGCTTGATGGCGACGCGCAGCCGGTCGTCCTGCACGGCCGAGCAGATCGAATACGAGCGACGCACGTCCTCGCCGGCTATCATCGCGCGCAAGGTGAGGTGCTGGCCCTGGCGGTAGCGGAAGGCGTCGCGCATCTGCGGCGGCACGTCGAAGGTGACGACGATGGCGTCGCGGGTTTCGTGCGTCACGCTCGCCACGGTCAGTGGGTAGAACTTGCTCATGTGGGCCTCAGTGGCATTTAAAATAATCGAACGGTTCGCGGCAATCGAGGCACTGGTATAAAGCCTTGCACGGGGTCGAACCGAACTGGCTCGTCAGGCGCGTGTGCGTGGAACCGCAGTGCGGACAGGCGACGACCGGCTGCGCGATCGCATGGCGCCTGACGCCGCGCGTCAGGGCGCTGATGTCGATCACCTGCTGCACCGGCGGCGCGATGCCATAGCCTTTCAGCGCGGCCTTGCCGGCGTCGCTCATCCAGTCGGTCGTCCACGCCGGCGACAAACGGGTGGCGATGCGCAGCCTTTCCACGCCGTGCGCCCGCAGCGCGCGCTCGATGTCCCCGGCGATGACGTCCATCGCGGGGCAGCCGGAATAGGTCGGCGTAATCGTCACGACGCACCCGTCGTCCGTGACGTCCACGGCACGCACGATGCCCAGGTCCACGACGGAGATCACGGGAATCTCCGGGTCGGGCACCTCGCCCAGCCAGGTCCAGACCTGGGCGGCAGTGACGGGCGACGCGTCCACGGCCATCACCATTCGACGCCGGGATAGGCGCGCTGCAGGAACTGCATCTCGGCCAGGATGTAGCCGAGGCGCTCCGTATGCCGGCCCTGCTTGCCGCCGCGCTGGAAGTACGCGTCAAGCGGCGGCATCGCCAGCGTGGCCTCTGCCAGCACCTCGGCCACGTGGCCCAGGAATGCGTCGCGCAGCGGCGCAGCAAGCGGCGCCACGCCCTCTTCGACCAGCGCCAGGTCGACGTCGTCGTAGATGAACATCTCGCCGGCATACGTCCACAATTCGTCCAGCGCGTCCTGCATCTTGCGGTGGCTGACGTCGGTGCCGTCGCCGAGGCGCACGACGAGGTCGCCGCTGCGGCGCAGGTGGTAGGTCACTTC
>NZ_JBFUDR010000516.1:0-2552 GCF_056404615.1 Massilia sp. P2_C2
GCCAAATCCGCCGTTTGCCGAGGCGCCAGCGGCGCTGCCGCCGACGCCGCCCGCAGCGCCGGCACCGCCGGCACCGCTGGTTGCACCCGAGGCCGTGCCGCCATTGCCGCCCGCGGCACCGCTTGCGCTGCCGGTGCTGGCAGCGCCGCCTGCGGCGCTGCCGTTAGTGGCCGTGCCGCCGGCAGCGCCGGCTGCGCCGGCTGCGCCGTTGGCGGCGCCACCTGCGCCGGTGCTGGCCGAGACCGACCCGCCGGTACCTGCCGCGCCGGCGCCGCCGGTGCCGGAGGCACCGTTGGCGTTACCGCTGTTGGTGGCGACGTTGCCGATGCCGGAAATCGTGTTGCCCGACACTGAGCCGGTCATGTTGGCCGTCGCAGTGGCCGACGAGGTGTTGAAGCTGTTCGAGAAGTTCGACGTGGCCGTGCCGCCGTTGTTGGCGGACGCGGCGCCGGCGGCCGAGGCAGATGCCCCGCCGGAGCTGTTGTTGCTGTTGTCCGTGTTGGTGCTGTGGTCGCTGCTGTCGGACGTGTTGTTCGAGTTGTTGGTGCTGTTGTCGGTCGTACGCGTCGTGGTTTGCGTGGCTGTCGCGCCGTTATCCGCGCTGTTGGTGTCCTGCGCCTGGGCGCTCAGCGAGAATGCCAGCGTAATAGCAGTCACGAGCAAGGTCTTGTTCATTCGAGTTCCCCTCTGGGTCTGATGGTTGGTGATGGGTCGGCCGCAGCGCCGACCACCAACTCTTTGCACGTTCGATGCCAGCCACACTGCAGAGTTTGCTAACTCCTTGTTTTTGTTGGGTTTGTGAGCGTCTTCCTACACAGCTGTCGGACACATTCCGACCCCATTTGCCGAAAATATCGAAAATGTGTTTCAGTTCCGGTACAACTTTGTCCAGCTGAGTACGCCAAACCACAAAAAAAAGTGGACGTGTTGTCCACTTGTGCCACAAGCGTCCGCGCGCTTACTCGCGCATGCCGTGCTTGCTCAGCAAACGGTACATCGTCGTGCGTGACACGCCGAGGTCGCGCGCGGCCCGGCTTACGTTATGACCGCTGCGATCGAGGCATTCGCGCAGTGCACGCCGCTCGGAGCGCATGCGCGTGTCGTCCAGCGCGGCCGGGCTCGGCATCGCGATCCCGCGCGTCAGCCCCAGGTCATCGGGCATGATCAGGCGGCCATCCGACATGACGAGCGCGCGCCGCACACGGTTGATCAGCTCGCGCACATTGCCCGGCCAGTCGTGATCGAGGATCGCCTCGATCGCGCGGTTGGAGAACCCCTTCAGGCGCGGCGACTTCTCGCTCGCATACACGTGGAAGAAGTGTTCGGCCAGCAAGACCAGGTCGTCGCGCCGTTCGCGCAGCGGCGGCACCGTCACGGGCAGCACGGCCAGGCGGTAGTACAGGTCCTCGCGGAACGCGCCGCTGGCGACGGCCTGCTGCAACTGGACGTGCGACGCGGCGATCACGCGCACGTCGACGCGGATGTTGCGGGTGCTGCCCAGCCGGCAGATGGTTTTTTCCTGCAAGAAGCGCAGCAGGTTTGCCTGCAGGTCTTTCGGCAGGTCGCCGATCTCGTCGAGGAACAGGGTGCCGCCGTCCGCCGATTCGATCAGGCCCGCCTTGCCGCGCGTGGCGCCCGTGAACGCGCCCCGCTCGTAACCGAACAGCTCGGACTGGATGAGGGTGGGCGCGATGGCGCCACAATTGATCGGCACGAATGGTCCCAATGCCCGTTCCGATTGCGCGTGGATGGCCTGTGCCGTCAATTCCTTGCCGCTGCCGCTCTCGCCCCAGATCAATACGGGGGCCGCAACCTTGGCCACCCGCGACACCTGTGCCCGCAGGCGCGCGATCGCGTCGCAGCGGCCGATCAACGGGGACGTGCCGTCAAGGGCCATCCCCATGCCTTCCGCGCCGTCGCTGGCATAAGGTCGTCGGCGCAGCATCGCCCAGCCATGCGCATGGCCCAGTGTGTGGGCCAGCCGGACGGGATCGACCGGGGCCGTATGGTAATCGCACAGGTGTTCCACCACGAGGTCGCGGCAGGGACCCGATTCGAGATCGCGGGGATTGAACACGCCGACCCATTGCATGTGGCTGTGGCGGCGCAGGAAAGTGTCCACTTCGGCTGGCCGGTGCTGCTCGCGATCGTGCATGAGCAGGCCGACCAGGTAACGGTCGGTACGCAGTTCACGTCCGGCGTCGCCCAGACTGCTGACACTGCGGATCTCCCAGTCGTGCATCGCCTCCCCCAACAGGGCACGGGCACCCTTGTCGTCGGCGGCGATGCACAGCAGGCGTTTACGAGTCATCCATCCTCCATCGGACATCAGCCGGTCCACGCAGCGGCGGCAGAGGAGCAGGCGTACCGGCATCGAACTCTTGTTAAAGTCGCGGCGCGACACTGCGCCAGCCATTTTGTAGCTCGTTAGTAATTTCTTACTATCAGTTGATCTTTATTTAATAGTATGCCGCTTACGAAAGTTTCGTGGCGGACGATAGAACCCGAGCGTGAGCCGGCTGTTTCTGGCCGTCTGGCACGGAGTGTGGAGG
>NZ_JBFUDR010000517.1:0-2543 GCF_056404615.1 Massilia sp. P2_C2
GCGTCACGTTGACGAGGTCGGGCGTGCCGTCGAATGCGCCCTCCAGGTTGCTGACCGTTGCCGTCAGCACGTCGCTGGTGCCGAACGGCAGGAAGTCGATCTGCAGATAGCCGTCGCCGCCCGTACCGGCCGTGTCGAGTGCCACGTGGTAGATCGGGCTGGCGGTGGCGCTGCCCGCGCCGGCCAGCAGGGCCAGCGCCAGCAGCGCCCGGGAGAAGAAGGTCTTCAGGTTCGTCATGGTGGTCTCGCTTCAATCAAAAGGTGCCGGAATACAGTGTCGACGTGAACGTCACGTTCGTCTTCGACGGGTTGGTGAAGGTCAGCGACACGGTCACGGTCGCGCCCGCCGCCAGCGAGGTGCCCGGCAGCCTGACGTAGGGCGCGCCGTTGAAGTCGCCGCTCTTGTTGTCCAGCGTGACGCCGGCCGGCAGGCCCTGCAGGACGTATTGCAGCGGTCCGTTGAGCGCGGCGCCGCTGGTATTCGTGAACGACACGCTGCCCACGAACTTGCCGGTGACGCGGTTGTAGCCCAGGGCGCCCGGCACGATCCTGACGCTGCCCGTGACATCCGTGAAGGCCGGCGCCAGGTTAAGGCTCACGACGACCGGGTCGTGGTCCGAGGCGCGGAAGGCGTTGTTCACGTACGGGTCGTCGGCCGTGTCGCCCAGGTTGTAGTCGATCGCATCCGGCTCGTCCGCATTGTTGTGCCACTCGGTGACGCCGRTCACCTGCGGGTCGAGGGCGCTGCTGGCCAGCGCATGGTCGAGATAGCCGCTCTGGCCGTCGAACACATAGGAATACGGGATGCCGTTCGGACGCACGAAACGCTCCAGTTCGTTGACCATGCCGCCGTCGGCCAGGAAGGCGATCGGATCTTCGTGGCCGTACGAGTTGAAGTCGCCCACGGCCAGCACGTCCGGATCGCCGGCGGCCGCGACGACGGTCGGGATGAAATAGCTGAACAGACGCTTGGCCTGCTGGATACGGGTGGCGTTCCAGCAACCCTGGCCGTCGCCGGTGTCGGTGTCGCCGACGCCCGCGCCGCCGCAGCTGCCCTTCGACTTCAGATGGTTGACGACCAGCGAGAACTTCGCGCCATTCGCATTCACCTTGAACGTCTGCGCCATCGGCGGACGGTTGTTGACGGCGTCGCCATCGGACAACGCGCCGCCCACCGGCGTCAGCACGGCCGTTTTATAAATCATCGCGACGCGGATCGCATCCGTGCCCGTCGCAGCGGGCTTCGCGACATACGCGTACACCGTCTTGCCGATTGCCAGGTTGAGCGCGTCGACGAGGTAGCCCACCGTGGTATCGCCATTGTTCTGGATTTCCATCAGGCCGACGGCGTCCGCATCCATCGCCTTCAGCTCACCCACGATCTTGTCGCGCTGGCGGTTGAATTCCGTGAGGTTGTCGGCGCCGCGGCAATTGCTCTTCGACGTAGCTCCGCCGATCGTGCAGCCCTGCCCCGTGCGCCCCCACGCATCCGTGCCGTCCGTGAACGTCGTGAAGAAGTTCAGCACGTTGGCGCTGGCCACGCGCACGTTGCCGGCGGCGACCGCCGCGGTGGCGACCGGCGGCGCGTCCGCGCGCGCATTCGTGCGGCTGAACACGGGTGTGTCCGTCGGTTGCAGCTTGTACCAGCCGCCGCCACCGCCGATCGCGCCGAAGTCGAGCACGCCGACGAGGTCCGTCACTGTATCGCCCGCACGCACCGTCTGGTCGGCGGCGAGGTAAGGGATATGTGCGGGCACCGTGAAGATGCCGTCGTCCAGCACGACCATGTTGCGCGCGTTGGCGGCGATCAGTGTGTTGGCCTCCGGCGTGCCGGCGCGGTAGCGATTGGTCGGCGTCTCGCRGCGGCCGTTGGCCAGCACCAGCTCGCCGCGGTCGCCCAGGTAGCTGTTGCCGTTCACGGTCAGCGGGTTCACGAAGCGCACCAGCATGCCCTCGTAGTGGCTCAGCTCGGCCGGCAGGTCGATGTTGACGGGCTGGATCGCGTAGCCGCTGCCCAGGACGTTCACGGCGCTGACGTCCTTCAGTTCCGTGTACGAACGCTTGGCGCCGTTCGGCGTGAATTCGGTCACGGTGCCCGTCACGCGCACGAGGTCGCCGACTTGCGCGGTCGCGGCGGCGCCGAACACGAAGATGGCGTCGGACGTGTCCGGGTCGCCGTCGCCCTGCGGATCCTGGATATAAAAACCGCTGCCAAGTTTCTTCGTGATGACGCCGGACGTCGTCTGCACCGTGTTCACGTACGGGCTCGTCAGGCCACTGCCCTGGATCTGCGGGATCGTGAGCATGCCGCTGACGGCCACGTTGACGGTGCAGCTATTGGTCTGGTTCGTGTCGTTGGCGAACGTGATCTCGACCGGATACGTGCCGGCCGGCAGGCTCGATGCGATGACGAGGTTGGCCGAGGCCGTCCGGTTGCCCGCGGTCGCGGCCGTGAATCCGGTCAGGCTGATGCCAGCCACGGCGCCCTTGCTGATGACGGCGCTGTTGACGAGGCTGTCGGCATCGCTCGCCTGCAACAGGGC
>NZ_JBFUDR010000518.1:0-2529 GCF_056404615.1 Massilia sp. P2_C2
CGCCATCGCCAAGCTGGAGGCGGACGCGGCCCGCGCCGGATCGACGCCGGCGCAGCCGCAGCCGACGACGCCGCAACCGGCCCAGACCGCCCCTGCCACGCCGGGCAAGGCGGCGCCGGGGCAGAAGGTGATGCGCATGGTGACCATCGCGCTCGACCCCGGCCACGGCGGCGAGGACCCGGGCGCCACCGGCACCACGGGCGTGCACGAGAAGGACATCGTGCTGTCGGTCGCCAAGCGCCTGAAGGCCAAGCTGGAAGAATTGCCGAACACGCGCGTGATGCTGACGCGCGACGCCGACTTCTTCGTGCCCCTGGGCCAGCGCGTGGAAAAGGCGAGAAAGGTCCAGGCCGACCTGTTCGTGTCGATCCACGCCGACGCCTTCGTCGAACCGACGGCGCGCGGCTCGTCCGTGTTCGTGCTGTCGGAAAAAGGCGCCAGCTCGAGCGCCGCACGCTGGCTGGCGGCCGACCAGAACAAGGCCGACCTGATTGGCGGCGTCAACCTCGCCACGCACGACAAGCAGCTCGCGAGCGTGCTGTTCGACCTGTCGACGACGGCCCAGATCAACGACAGCATGAAGCTCGGCAAAGCCGTGCTGACGGAAATCGGCGGCATCAACCGCCTGCACCGCGGCGTCGTCGAACAGGCCGGCTTCGCCGTGCTGAAGGCGCCGGACATCCCCTCGATCCTCGTCGAGACCGCGTTCATCTCCAACCCGGACGAGGAAGCGCGCCTGAAGGACGATGCTTACCAGAACCAGCTGGCCGACGCGATCACGAAAGGCATCAGGCGCTACTTCGCGTACAATCCGCCGCTGGCAAAGAGCCGCATGACCTAGAGCCTATCCCGTAGGGTGGGCACGCCGTGCCCACGCGTAACGTATGCAGCCCGCAAGCGCCAGCGGGGGCTCGGGGAGCCCACCCTACCAGTTCATGCCCGACCGGGATAGGCTCTTAATGGACGCCTGCGCGCGTCCCTGAGGAGGACTTACGTGAACGCATCGACCACCCAATTCGGGCAATTGCCCGCCCTGCAGCTGCGCGCGCCGGACGGCGCCGAAGCCATCATCACCCTGTACGGCGCCCACCTCGTGTCGTGGAAAGCCGTGACCACGGCCGGCACGCCGGCCCAGGAACGCCTGTTCCTCAGCAGCCTGTCGGCGCTGGACGGCAAGAAGGCGATCCGCGGCGGCGTCCCCGTCATCTTTCCCCAGTTCGCCGAGCGCGGCAACGGCATGCGCCATGGCTTCGCGCGCGTCTCGACCTGGCGCGTGCTCGACCAGGGCGAGCAGGATGGCGCCGCCTTCGCCGTGCTGGCGCTGAGCCAGGCCGACTTACCGCAGCAGTTGGCGGCCGCCTGGCCGTACGCCTTCGAACTGCTGCTGCGCGTGGCCGTGCGCGGCGCCGCGCTGGACATGTCCCTGGACGTGCGCAACACGGGCACGCAAGCCTTCCCGTTCGCCGCCGCGCTGCATACGTACCACCTCGTCGACGACGTGGAGGCCGTGCGCATCGATGGCGTGCAGGCCGACACGCTGGCCATCACCGACAAGCTCGACCAGGTCTTCGAGCGCATCGCGGGCGCGATCGCGTTCGACACGGGTGCCGACAAGGTGACGCTGGAACAGACGGGCTTCGGCGACGCCGTCGTATGGAACCCGGGCGCGGCCGACGCGGCGGCACTGTCCGACATGGAAGACGAGGAATACCGCCGCTTCGTGTGCATCGAACCGGCCCTGCTGGGACCGCAGCAACTGGAGCCGGGCGGGACCTGGCGCGGGACCTATCGGGTCGTCGTGCAGGCAGGTTGACGCCGCTACGGTCTGGACACGACAACGCCGGCACTTGCCGGCGTTTCATTTTGTAGCAAAAAAGGTGGGAAACCACTCGCCAGGCGGCCTAGACTACAAACTCGGATACAGGAGGTGTTGCGATGGATTCCACCAAAATTCGCCTGGTGAAACGCCTGGCACTTGCGCTGGCGGCAGGTGGCGCCTTGTCGGGCTGCGTCTACGCACCCCCTTATGGGGCCTACGACGCGCCCTATGGATACGGCTACGGTCCCACTTATGTCGGACCGCCGGTCTCGCTCGATCTCAACTACTCCGAGTACAGGTACCGTGGCGACCGCGGCTGGCGCGACGGCCGCCGCGGCTGGCGCGACCGGCATTGACGCTCAGTTCGACTCTTTGATCATGCGTCCCGCGGTCGATTGCACCGGCCGCGCATTCAGCGGATACAAGCGTGAAAACAAGGCCATCTGCGCCGGCGACGCCTGCATCGGCTGCTTGAACACCATCCACAGCACACCTTCCGTGCACGGCGGTTCCGTCAGCGACCCCATGTAGGTGAAATATTCGCGCCGCTCCGGCAGCGCGTCGGACGGGTCGATCACGATGGACGGCGACACGACGTCCTGCTTTTCCAGCGGCAAGTTATCCCAGATGGTCTGCATCAGCCGGTGCGACTGGCCGCGTTCCAGCAGCACGGCAATGATCGCGACCTTGCCCTCGGCACTCCTGTGCAC
>NZ_JBFUDR010000519.1:0-2481 GCF_056404615.1 Massilia sp. P2_C2
GCGCTGCTGCCGCCGGCCGCCGCGCTGGCCACGCAACTGCCGGAAGCCCGCCCCGCACTGGAGGAACGGTTCAACGTCTCCTTCAACAACGTGCCGGCGCAGCAGTTCTTCCGCTCGATCGTCGCGGGCACGCGCTACAACATCCTCGTCCATCCGGACGTCGCCGGCACCATCACGGCGAACCTGAAGGACGTCACCCTGCCGGAGACGCTCGACGCGATCCGCGAGATGTACGGCTACGACTACAAGATCGAGGGCACGCGCATCTCGATCAAGCCGCTGACGATGCAGACCAAGATGTTCCGCGTGAACTACCTGGTCGGCAAGCGGGCGGGCATGTCGATGACGCGCGTGAGCTCGACGTCGGTGGCGAACGCCGTCGGCAACAACGGCAACAACCAGAACGGCAATAACCAGGGTGGCCAGAACCCGTACGGCAACAACAACCAGAACAACAACGGCAACAACCCGAACAATCCCAACGGCCAGAACGGCGGGCAGATGGACAGCACCGATGTCGCCACGACGTCCGCCAACGATTTCTGGGGCGACCTGAAACTGGCCATCGAGGCCATCGTGGGGTCGAAGGAGGGCGGCCGCAGCGTCGTCGTCAGTCCGCAGTCGGGCGTGCTCGTGATCCGCGCCATGCCGGACGAGCTGCGCAACGTGGACGCCTACCTGAGGGCCACCCAGCTCGCCGTCGACCGCCAGGTGATCCTGGAAGCGAAGATCCTCGAGGTCGAGCTGAACGACAGCTACCAGAGCGGCGTGAACTGGGCCTCGTTCGCGTCGATCAAGAGCAGCCACGACAACCGCATCTCGACCGGCATCCTGGCGCCGGGCGCCACGCTGACGCCGTTGCCGTTCAACGGCGGCCAGCCCGCCACGATCTCGGATCCGAGCACGGGCCTGTCGGCCAGCACGGGCTTCTCGCTGTCGAACGCGGCGTCGACGGCCGGTTCGATGTTCGGCCTCGCCGTGCAGACGGCGAACTTCGCCGCGCTGATCTCGTTCCTCGAGACGCAGGGCACCGTGCACGTGCTGTCGAGCCCCCGCGTGGCGGCCGTCAACAACCAGAAGGCCGTGCTGAAGATCGGTACCGACGAGTTCTACGTGACGGGCGTGCAGACGACGACGAACTCCACGACGACCGGCAACACGGTGTCCCCGAGCGTCACCCTGCAGCCGTTCTTCTCCGKCGTCGTCCTCGACGTCACGCCGCAGATCGACGAGAAGGGCAACATCCTGCTGCACGTGCACCCGTCCGTGAGCCAGGTCTCGACGATCAACAAGGCCGTCAACCTCGGCGCGGCCGGCAGCCTGAGCCTGCCGCTCGCCGCGTCGTCCACGTCGGAACTCGACAGCATCGTGCGCGGCCAGAACGGCCAGGTCGTCGCCATCGGTGGCCTGATGCGCCAGGCGTCGACGGCGGACGACGCGCAACTTCCCGGCACGGGCAAGGTGCCCGTGCTGTCCACGCTGTTCGGCTCGAAGAAGAGGGTGAACCAGAAGCGCGAGCTGGTCGTGCTGATCAAGCCGACCATCGTCGAAGGCGTCAACAACTGGAACGACGACCTGCTGGATACGGGCCGCCGCATCGACCAGCTCGATCCGCGCGCACGGGGGATCCGTTAAATGTACACGGCGCACTTCGGCCTGCGCGAGCTGCCGTTCGGGATCAMGCCCGATACCAGCTTTTTCTTCGGCAGCCCGCATTCGCAGGAAGCCCTGAACACGCTGCTCGTCGCGGCGCGCACCGGCGAAGGCTTCATCAAGATCACGGGGGAGGTCGGCACCGGCAAGACCCTGTTGTGCCGCAAGTTCATGGGGACCCTGGGCCCGGAATTCGTCACCGCGTACATTCCGAACCCGTACCTGGAGCCGCGCACCTTGATGCTCGCGCTCGCGGACGAACTGGAAGTGGGCTACGACAAGGACGCCGACCAGCACCAGGTACTGAAAGCGATCACGCACCGGCTGCTGGCTCTCGCAAGCGACGGCAAGCGCGTGCTGCTGTGCCTCGACGAGGCACAGGCGATGCCCGTCGAGACGCTGGAAGCGCTGCGCCTGCTGACGAACCTGGAAACGGAAAAGCGCAAGCTGCTGCAGATCGTGCTGTTCGGCCAGCCGGAACTGAACCGCAAGCTGGAACTGCAATCGATCCGCCAGCTCGCGCAGCGCATCACTTTCCACTATCACCTCGGGCCGCTGACGCGCGACGACCTCGATTACTACGTGGCGCACCGTCTGCGCGTGGCCGGCTATGACGGTGCGCGCCTGTTCTCGCGCGGCGCCGTGGCGCGCCTGTATGCGGCCAGCGGCGGCGTGCCGCGCCTCGTCAACATCCTCGCGCACAAGGCGCTGATGCTGTGCTACGGCCAGGGGAGCCAGCAGGTCGCGCGCGCGCACGTGGCCGCGGCCGCGCGCGACACGCTCGCGACGAGCCGGCGCCGTCCGGCTTCGTGGGCCGTGCTGGCAGGC
>NZ_JBFUDR010000520.1:0-2457 GCF_056404615.1 Massilia sp. P2_C2
GCGTACGAAGCCTTCCTGCCGGGCGGCCGCGCGGCGCGCGCGCTGGCCGCGCTGGTCACGCTGTTCACGGGACTGTCGCTCGAATACGAGGTGCGGCTCGTGCTGCGCGCCGATCACGTGCGCGGCGTCGCGCTCGCGGGCGGCCGGCGGGCCGGCGGGCGGCTCGGCTGGGACGGGTTCCTCGTCGACGGCCCGCAGACGACACACCGCGCCGACGTGCATTACGAAATCCACGCCGCCTGACCGCGGTAACCAGACACGAGGAAACCTGATTGAGCATCAACCTGAAAACCCTGATCGGCAAGCTGGACGACGCATGCCGCACGGCCGCCACCCGGGCGGCGGGCCTGTGTGTGTCGCTGGGCCAGTACGAGGTCGACATCGAGCACCTGCTGCTGGCGCTGCTGGAACAGCCGGCCTGCGACGTGGCCGTCATCGCGCGCCGCTGCGGCGTGTCGCTGGAACGCCTGGCGTCCGACCTGCAGGCGGAAGTGGCCGGTTTCAAAAGCGGCAACACGCGCACGCCCGTGTTCTCGGAGCGCCTGCCGAAGCTGTTCGAACACGCATGGCTGATCGCCTCGCTCGACCTGCGCGCCGGCGGCCAGGGCGGCATCCGCAGCGGCCACCTGCTGCAGGCATTGCTGGGTTCTCCCGAGTTATCGCAGCTGGCGCACCGCGTGTCCGGCCAGTTCGCGGCATTCGATATCGAGCGCATCAAGCACCATTTCGACGACATCACGGCCGGATCGGACGAAGTGCCCGTTGGCGCGGCGCCGTCCGGGCAGGAAGCGGGCGCGGACCCGCTGGCCGACCTGCAGCGTGCGGCGGCATCGAAGACGCCCGCGCTGGACCAGTTCACGACGAACCTCACGCAGCGCGCGCGCGACGGCAAGATCGACCCCGTGATCGGGCGCGACGCGGAGATCCGCCAGCTCGTCGACATCCTCATGCGCCGGCGCCAGAACAACCCCATCCTGACGGGCGAGGCGGGCGTCGGCAAGACGGCCGTGGTGGAAGGCCTCGCGCTGCGCATCGCGCAAGGCGAAGTGCCCGAGGTACTGCGCGGCGTGGAAATCCACGTGCTGGACCTGGGCCTGTTGCAGGCCGGTGCCAGCGTCAAGGGCGAGTTCGAGAACCGTCTCAAGAACACGATCGCCGAGGTGAAGAAGAGTCCCCACCCCATCATCCTGTTCATCGACGAAGCGCACACGATGATCGGCGCGGGCGGGCAGGCGGGCCAGAACGACGCCGCCAACCTGCTGAAACCGGCGCTGGCGCGCGGCGAACTGCGCACGATCGCGGCCACCACGTGGAGCGAGTACAAGAAATACTTCGAGAAGGATCCCGCGCTGGCGCGGCGCTTCCAGGTCGTGAAGGTCGAGGAGCCGAGCGAGGAACTGGCGTGCGCCATGCTGCGCGGGATGGCGCCGTTGATGGAACGACACTTCAACGTCCGCATCCACGACGAGGCCATCACCGAGGCCGTGCGCCTGTCGCACCGCTACATCAGCGGCCGCCAGCTGCCGGACAAGGCCATCGGCGTGCTCGACACGGCGTGCGCGCAGGTGGCGCTGGGCCGCGACGCGGCGCCTGCGCGCATCGAAGACCTGGCGCGCCGGCTGGAGCGTATCGATGCGGAACGGCAGGCGCTGGAGCGTGAACAGGTGGCAGGCGAGGGCGCGCATGACACCAGGCTGGAGGAGCTGGCCGCGACGCGCGGCGCCGTCGAGGACGAACTGGCGACCTTGCGCGCCCGCTGGGAACGCGAACGCGATCTCGTGCAGCGGATCCGCGCAGCGGCCGACTCGCGCGCCCTGCGCGAGGAACTGAAGGCGGCACAGGGCGAGACGCCGCTCGTGCCGCTGCAGGTGGATGGCCACGTGGTCGCCGGCATCGTCGCCGGCTGGACCGGCATCCCGCTCGGCAAGATGGTCAGGGACGAGATCCGCACGGTGCTGAACCTGAAGGACCTGCTGGAGGCACGCGTGCTGGGCCAACCGCATGCGATCGATGCGGTGGCCCAGCGCGTGCGCACGGCGCGCGCGCAGCTGGACGACCCGGACAAGCCGCAGGGCGTGTTCCTGTTCGTGGGCCCGTCGGGCGTCGGCAAGACTGAGACCGCGCTCGCGCTGGCCGACGTGCTGTACGGCGGCGAGCGCAAGCTCGTCACCATCAACATGAGCGAATACCAGGAGGCGCACAGCGTCTCCGGGCTGAAAGGCTCGCCGCCGGGCTATGTCGGCTATGGCGAGGGCGGCGTGCTGACGGAGGCCGTGCGCCGCAATCCGTACAGCGTCGTGCTGCTGGACGAAGCGGAGAAGGCGCATCCGGACGTGCTGGAGCTGTTCTTCCAGGTGTTCGACAAGGGCGTGCTGGACGACGCCGAAGGGCGCGAGGTCGACTTCCGCAATACGATCATCATCCTCACGTCGAACGTGGCCTCGAGCGCGCTGATGC
>NZ_JBFUDR010000521.1:0-2427 GCF_056404615.1 Massilia sp. P2_C2
ACCAGGCCGTGCCGCGACCCTCCGTCAGCGGCACCTCGCGCACGAGGGCACGCGTACGCGACAGGATCCACGCGAGATTGCCGATGCGCTGCTCCTGGTCGCCGCCGTCCGCTTCCGGGAACAGCCCCTGGTCCCAATAGCGTTCGCACAGGCCGGCCAGCAGCCGGAATCCTTCGCCGAGGCCGCGCAGGTGGTGCCGTTTGGCGGCCGCCTCGGCGAGCCAGACGGCCAGGCGCAGGTCTTTCGTCCGCTCGGCCAGCAGGTGCGCGCAGCGGTCGACGACGAAGCCCCAGTCGGCCTCCTTCAGATCCGTGACCCATTCGCCCTGGGCGAGCGACGGGTCGTCGAATTCGCGTGCGCGGGCGATGGCGTCCAGGTCCGTGGAAAATGCGAGGTCGGCGCCGCACGGGCGGTCGGCGCTGATGGGGGCGAGCAGGGCTGCGGCGGTAAACATGCTGGCTTTCACGGTCAGATCATTGCACGAGGCGGAATTCGATGCGGCGGTTGCGCGCGCGGCCTTCGACGGTGTCGTTGCTGGCGATGGGGCGGTCCGGCCCCTGGCCGCTGGCCGTCAGGTTGTCCTCGGCGATGCCATGCGCGGCCAGGTAGGCCTTGACGGTGGCGGCGCGCGCCTGGCTCAGGCTCACGTTGCTGGTGCGCAGGCCGGCGCTGTCGGTGTGGCCGATGATCTCGATGCGGCGTCCCTTCAGTTTCAGCATTGCCGCGACCATCTCGTCGAGGATCGCGCGCCCGTCCGGGGTCAGGCTGGCCTTGCCGCTGTCGAATTCGACGGTGCGGTTCGCGAGGGTGTTGTCGAGCAGCGCCTGTTCGCCGGCGGCGATGCGCAGTCCGTTGTTGACGGTATAGGTCGGGTTCAGGTTCGTCGCGACGTTGCTGGCGATGCGCTGGCGCAGTGCCTCGTTCGCGACTTCACCGCGCAGGCTGACGTTGTTGCCGTCGATCGTGAGCTGGCCGCGGCTGATCTGGCGCAGGTCCGGCGTGATCAGCTTTTGCACATAGCCGTTCCAGTTGGCCGGCATGACGACGGGGCCGATGGCGATCTGGTCGACCACGCGTTCGGGGCCGTACAGTTCGCGCAGCTTCGCGAGGACGGATGCCTTGGTCGCCTCGTCCGGGACGGTGCCGGCGGCCAGCACCTGGCCCGGCTGCGGCGCAGCGGGCGCCGGCGCGGTGTTCTGTGCCGCCGCCGTTGCGGCCAGCGCCAACGTGAACAGGGCGGCCGGCGCGCGTTGAGTGAAGATTCGCATATCAGGTTCCGATGAATGCCGCGCCGACGGCGTCGAGAGCGGACTTGAGGGTCAGGCTGCCCTGTGCCAGCCAGGCCGACAGCTTGCGTATGTCGTAGTCGCCGTGGACCTGGTCCTCGACCCAGTCCAGGTCGGCGAACGCGATCAGATGGTCGAGGTTCGCCTGCGGGTCGATGAGGGTGCGCAGCGTCTGCGCGGAGGCGCCCGAGAAGCCGACGACGAGCACGGGCCGGTCTTCCAGGCGCGTGACGAACAGCGCCAGTTCGAAATCGGCGCGCGCCAGGAAAGGCGCGATCACGTGCATCCAGAATGCGGCAGCGAGGTTGCGGTGGATGGCGTCCCGCGGCAATGGCAGCACGAGGCTCTTGTCGAGGCGGCCCGACCCGCTGGCCAGCACGGGCTGCAGCAGCATGCCCAGCGCCAGCAGCACCTGGCGCGTCGATACGCCGAAGCCCGCCGCGGCCAGCTGCGTATCCAGCCCGACGATCGTCTGCACTTCCAGGAAGTCGTCGAACGCGGCGTCGTAGGCGGAGGCGCGCAGGTCGAGTTCGATCGGCTGGCCGCTCGCGGCCTGCAGCGGCGTGGCGGGATCGCCGGCGTTGCGCACGCCGGCCGTCAGCGCCTCGAGCCGGCTCCACAACCGGGTGAACACGAGCGGCGTCGCGGGCAGGAACGCGGCCGGTTCCGCGATCTCCATCGCACCCGCCATCAGGAACGGATAGCGCCGGCTCGATGCGTCGCTGCTGGGGACGATGTGACCGCCGATCGCGTGGCGCCGGCGCGGGCCGACGAAGGCGAAGTGCAGCGGCGCGGCGGCGTCGTAGGCGAGCTTCCAGCGCGCGTTGGCGCTCATCAGGTCCATCGCCTCGGACAACCAGTCGTCCAGCACCTGCAGCAGCGCGGGGCTGGCGCTGGCGCGCACGAAGTCGCCGCGGCTGGGCAGCTTGCCGAAATAGCCGACGGCAACCGGTGTCGTCGTGCGGCTCATTGCCCGCCTCCCGCACCCGTGACGGCCGCTGCGCTGGCGACGGCCGTGGCGGCCGGTGCGGCTTGCCGCGGCGCCGTGACCGTCTCCGGCAGGCGCAGGCGCCTGAAACCCTGGGCCGGCGCGGCTACCTGGGCCTGGACGGGCGCCGGCGCGGCCGGCAGCACCTTCAGG
>NZ_JBFUDR010000522.1:0-2400 GCF_056404615.1 Massilia sp. P2_C2
GTCTGCTGAACGACCGCATCTTCCTCGTCAACGCGAGCGTGGGCCTGTACCCGCAATTACTTGAGGAGCGCGAGCACGACCAGCGCCAGTACGGTCGTTCGCGCGTCGTGGCCCTGCTGTCGGCCATCAAGACCGCGCTGCGCGGCCACCGCAGCCTGCGCATCACGCTCGAACTGGACTGCGGCACCCGGCGCCTGCGCACGCCCACGCTGTTCGTCGGGAACAACCGGCTGCAGATGGAACAGGTCGGGATGCGGCCGCTCGACCAGTCGCTGGAATCCGGCCGGCTGGTCGCGATCGCGCCGCGGCCCGTGGGCCGGCTGCGCATGCTGGGCCTACTCGTGCGCGGCGCGCTGGGACGGTTGGGCGAGGCGGAGGACGTCGATGCGTTCGCGTTCCGGCGCATGACCGTGCGCGCGCCGCCACTGTCGGGGCGCCGCAAGCTGAAGGTGGCGACGGACGGCGAAGTCTGCCGGATGGCGCTGCCGCTGCGTTTCGAGGCGCTCGAGGGGCGATTGACGCTGCTGGTGCCGGAGGCGGAAGAGGGTGTCGATACGACGGCGGTCGCTACGGCGGAGACGCGCTAAGGTACGGGCCGGCGCATCTGTTGCCGTCGGTTAGTAGGTGTGCGGCATGTCGCAGACGATCCTGACCGTCCTTGTTCCGGGCGGGTTGAACGGTAGCTTTTCCGACCTCTCCAAGTGTTTCCAGGCGTGATTTCGTCGCCCGCGTCCGCTGCTGATCCAGCCGTAAGATGCCGGTTTTGCTGATCGATTGTTTGGCAACACGATCAGATCGGGATCACTTCCCAGCGCAACGCTAGCTGTTCATTCGACATGCGCAAGATAAAAGGCCCATCGTGGCGATTTTTGAACATGATGCAGATCAACGTTTACTAATTGTACACATCGGTCTAGCATCTTTAACAAGCTTGTTATTTATTAATCATGACAACGCCGGCGCGGACCCTTCCGGAGCATGGCGGGATGCAGTCCGCAGATGTCAACCACTCTGTCAAGCATTGATCGGAGGACAAATGAACATCGGACTAGGGGAGCGTTTCTTCAATGAAAGCCGGATGTTGCTTGCTGTTGCCGCGTTCGCGATTGCCCCATGGGCGTTGGCCGCTGACCCGGAGACCGACCCGGAACTCGCCAATTACCAGAAATTGAAGGCACAGTACGACGCCCAGAAGGCGATGTACGAAGCACAGACCCAGATGCATGCCGCTGAGCTCGCGGCGGCGAAAGCTAAGTACGGCGATGTCGAATCTCCGTATAAAGGAGAGGTTACGGCCGAAGCCAATGCCGCGAATGCAGAGGCCCAGCTATTAAGCAATCTAGCGGTCAACAAGCTGGCGTCCGGGTTTGCCGACGCGTTAGTGTCGTCGCCTGCCTTGCGGTGGGGATCGACGCCGGCGCAGGTAAACACGGCGCCGCTTGCTCCTGTTCCCGGCGCAACCCCGGCAGCGCCTGCTCCGGTCGGGCCGGCTGGCGCGGCGGCCGTCAACGCGGCGTCGCCAGCGGCGCCGAATCCGTGGGACGCGCTGCCGGCGGCACCCTCAAGTACCTCAGGTGGGGCGACGCCGACCAAGCCCTGGGAGCAGCCTGGCGCGGCAGGGACTCAGGCGCCTTTACCCGCCAGTCGCGCTGGGTCGATGCGGTTGGTGTTGACGACGACGCTGCCGGATTTCCAGGCCGTCCTCGCCTTTGACGCCCGCATGCTGGGCCTGCGCAAGCAGCGCGCGGCAATGCCAGTGTACCCAGGCCAGAAGAACGAAGTCGAAACCGCCAGTGTGGCCGCCGTTGGTCTGGCGTTGAAAGGGCTCGACTCCATCCTGTCGTTCTTCCGCACCGATTTTACGTTCAAGTCAGTGAGCGCGACCGCAAATGAATCCGAGTGGATCACGGCCTTGTCTGGCGCACTGTCCGACCGCGGAGTGGTGGTACTGATACCGGGTTACGACCCGAAAGCCGCCAGCGAGGATGCAGAGACGCAGATCGCCGAACTTCAGAATTGGCTGAAGGCTGGTCGGTTGGCGTCGAATGCATACGACAAGGCGATCAAGGACCGTGCCGACGAGATCGAGGCCATCACCAACAAGCTGAAGGCTGCTAAGGGCGCGGACAAGACAAAGTTTGAGGCCAGGCTGAAGGTGCTGAATGCCGAGAAGGTCGCCCTAGAAGCGGACAAGGCGCAGTGGATGCAGTTTGCCACGGCTGTTGTCGCCTGGTCGATCGAACTGACCACGGCCACTTCGGATGGCAAGGTCCCGCTTGTCGAGGTAATCAGGCAGCGAGGATATCAGCGTCGCCTATGCGCTTTCCCTGGTTCCGCCGCAGGCACGTGCGGCAGGCTCGCGCTAACCAAGTTGGAACACAGCGTCGGCAACTCGTATAT
>NZ_JBFUDR010000523.1:0-2389 GCF_056404615.1 Massilia sp. P2_C2
GGCCGCGTCCGATCGCGATCGGATAGCTGCGGTCGCCCAGCTCGACGTTAAGAGAAATGCATGCCTGTTCGTTCATTGTCGTCTTTGCATTGGCCCGCTCGCGCTCGGCGTCGACCGCGAGCTGGTCCAGGATTGTCTGAACCATCGATTGTACGTTAGGTCGGCCCGTATCGATGACCATGTCGGCGATCTCGCGGTACAGCGGCTCGCGCTGCGCCGTCAGGTCTTCCAGCTTCCTGCGCGGGTCGGCCGTCTGCAACAGCGGGCGGTTCTTGTCGTGCGCCGTGCGCTGCAGGATGCTGGACACGCTCGCGCGCAGATAGATCACCGTGCCCCGTTCGGCCAGCAGTGCGCGGCTCGCCGGATCCAGCACGGCGCCGCCGCCCGTAGCCAGCACGATGCCATTCTGCGCCGTCAGTTCGCGGATCACGTCGGCTTCGCGGCGACGGAAACTGGCCTCCCCTTCGATCTCGAAGATCCACGGGATCGTGGCGCCCGTGCGCGCCTCGATCTCGTGGTCCGAATCGATGAAGGTCATGTCGAGGCGCCGCGCGAGCAGGCGACCGATGGTGGTCTTGCCGGCTCCCATCAGGCCGACGAGGAAGATGTTGTTGTTCTTACAGTCAGACACGTGTACGCGTTCAAATAAAAACGGCCAGGTTTTCCCTGGCCGCTTTGTTGCAATCGGGCATCCCTTAAGAAAACTTATGGGCAGGTGAACGACAGTTTAAACGGAATACTGGTCACGGAGCCAGCGGGCGTCGTGATGGTCACGCCGAACGAGGCCACGGCCGGCTTGCAATTGGACGGATCCTTGCTCGAAATACTGACCACGTGCGTGGAACCTTGCGGGTTGCTGCCGACCGCGGTGCCAGTGGGATCGTCCACGTTGCCGGTCGAATGCGGCGCGATACTCGGCACGGTATCCGGCGTCGCCGCGGTGGAACCGGCGTTGACGATGCCCGTGATCTCAACCTTGGAGCCGGCAGGCATCGGGTTCTGGTTCACGTCGTTCAACTGCAAGGTGAACACCATGGCCGCGCTGCCGCTGATGGAGCCGAGGTCGGTGACCTTGGTCAGGTCCAGCGGCGTGCTGCTGCCATCCATGTACACGTATTTCGCGTAGCTGCCGCTAAAGAAGATGGCCGTCTTGGCGAACACGGTGTTGGTGCCGTCGGTCGAGCTGGCGCAGACGGTGGCCAGGCCGGGGCGGGTCGCATCCGGACTGACGGCGTTGCACGGGGTAGCCGGGTCGCCCGGCGTCGCAACGCGCGGCGCCTGGGTGCGGAACACGACCGAGCAGACGCCGTTGACGGTATTGCAACCGCCCTTGTCGGACGAACCGACTGCGCCCATGCTGGTCTGGAACACGACCGGAGTGCCGTCCGGGACCGGGTTGCCGAAGGCGTCGGCCAGCATCACCTGCACGTTGGTGGCCGACGGGTTGTCCAGCGTCCAGCCTTCGACGTTGAACGAACCGGAGCTCAGCGAGAACGCGCGCTGCACCGGCAGGCCGGTCGTCACGACGATCGAGTCGGACAGCGTGGAGATGTCCGGACCGCCGTTGGTGCCGGTGCCCGGCAGCGTGGCCTGGACGCGGAACGACGTGGGCACCGACCCGGAGTTCACGGTGGTGATCACCTGGCCGGTGGCATCGGTGGTGTCGCTGGCCTTGTTGACCACGATAGACGACGCTGTCGTGGAGAAATTCACCTGCTTGCCGGCGAGCGGATTGCCGAAGATGTCGACGACCTTGAAGGTCAGCGTGGCCGTCTCGGTGCGGCCGTTGCCGCCCTGGCCCTGGATCACGATCGACTGGTTCGTCGGCGACGCGCCCACGAATTGCACCGAGGCCGCAGCCGGCGGGGCGATCGTGAGCGTGGTCGACGCCGACTGGGCGACGCCGGCGGCCGTCACGGTGATGGTGTCGTTGTTGCCGCAGCCCTTGTCGCGGTAGACCGTCTGGGCGGTGCCGCTATTGGTCGGCACGGTCGCCGCCAGCGTGGCCTTGCCGGCCGCGACGCACGCCGAGCTGAAGCTCACGTTGACCTGCTGGTCCGTATACTTGCTCGATCCGCTCAGCACGTCGATGGACAGCACTGTCGAGCCGTACGCCTGGATGCTGGCCGGGCTGGCAGTCAGCGTGCCGAACGCCAGCGTGGTGGCGCCGACCGAGTAGTTCGCGGTGCCGGTGGCGGTGGTGCCGGCCACGTTCGACGTCACGGTCACGGTGCCCGCACCGCCGGCGGCCAGGCTGGCGGCGCGCATGGAAATGGTGGCGACGCCGTTGACGTCGGTGAGCGCGGTGCCGGCGGTCGGCGAGAACACGGCCAGCGCATTGTCGGTGGCAAAGGTCACGATCGCGTTCGACACCGGCTTCTTGGCGGCG
>NZ_JBFUDR010000524.1:0-2372 GCF_056404615.1 Massilia sp. P2_C2
GCAAGGCCTTACGTCTATCAGACCGTCAGCTCAGGCAACGATCTGGACGGTACCGCATTGCCCCAGCAGGTTACGACCGTCACGCAATTCTCCGACTCGGGCGAGCCCCTGCAGGTGCAAACCCAGACAACGGGCACGGTTGCCGGCGTGTCGCAGACGTTCACAAAAACCGTGACGAACACGCTGGATACGACGGCCAACAATACCGCCTGCACCGACGCCAGCGGTCTGGTGTGCGCATGGGTGATCGGCAGGATGAGCCGGTCCACCGTCAACAGCCAGGTGCCGAGCGCGGTTGCGGGCACGGTCAGCCAGGGGACATCGGCCGTTGCCAATACCGTCCCGGCCACGCCGACGCCGACACCTGTCCCGATCGGCACGTTAATGAACATCATTACCAATCTGCWCATGGACGATTGATTCGCTCAAGAGTATCCGCTGTCGGGGCTCATCCCGGCGGCACCGGTCTGGATGTGCAGGCGCGTGCGTGCACATCCGTGGTGGGCGGCCTTCAGATGTCACTCGCCAAACTGTCGATAGGTCAGCTCGACCTACTTATAGATTGCAGGAATAATAAATGAAGCTCACATCAGAGGTTGGGCATGTAGGGTGCGGCACGTCTGAAGACCCGGGCCGCCAGCGGGTCGGCAACATGGCCGGCGTGATTGTCGCCCTCAAGGCGTTGATGCGCTGTTCCCCCTTCATTACGCTGCTGGGCGTGCTGATCTGGCATCCGGCGCAGGCGCAAGTGCCGTCGAATCCGTTCAACTACACGCGCACCACGAGTTATACCTACTATGGTCCGTCGGACGGTGCCAAGGGCGGGCTGCTCAAGAGCGAGACGATCGAGCCCGACTCGCCGCAACTGGCCACGGTCACCAGCTACGACTACGACTTCATCGGCAACCGTGTCAGTGCCACCATCGCCAACGGGCAGGGTGCGACCGGCCAAGCTCTGTTCGCCACGCGCAATACCAGCAGCGCCTACGCGGCGGTATCCAGCCAGACCATCAAGGTAGGCAATACCAACGTCAACGTCAGCGTTCCCGCCGGGCTGTTCGCCACTACCCAGACCGTGGACCCCGCCGGGCTGGCCTTCAGCGAGAACCGCAGCTACGACCCGCGCTTTGGCGTGATGCTCAGCCTCACAGGCCCCAACAGCCTGACGACCAGCTGGCAGTACGACGACTTCGGACGCGTGACGCGCGAGTTGCACGCGGACGGTACCAGCGTCGTCACGGCGTACTGCATCATCGCCGGGCAGGGCGTGGACACCAGCAGCAACAGCAATACCGCCAACGGCGATCCCCTGAGCTGCCCCACGCCGCCGAGCGGAGAGCTCCTGCCGGACACGATGATGTTCGTGCACAGCGTGCCGCTGGACGCCAACGGCGTGGCGATGGGCCCGTACAAGCGCGTCTACACCGACACGCTGGGCCGGGAAATCCGCCGCGTCACCGACAGCTTCGACGGCAGCGCCCAGACCAGCACCGTCGCCCACGTGCCCACTTTCACGGATAGCACGTATGACCAGTACGGCGTGAAGGTCCAGCAAACCCAACCCTACTTTGCCAACACCCTCAGCTCGAGCACCACCGGCAGCAACGATGTCGGGTTGACCTGGGTGCAGGTGGACGCACTCGGGCGCCCCACCTACGTATTCGTGGCTGACCCGAAGGGCAACAGTACCCATAGCTCGATGGGCTACGGTCCCAATTTCGGCAGCCGCACCGTGGCCCTGACCCGTTTTACCTACAGCGGGCAAAAAACCATCACGTTCAACGACAAGGGCCAGCAGCGCACCGAAGAAAAGAACGCTCTCGGCCAAATGACGGTCGTGACCGATGCCGTCGGCGCGACCCTGATCCACCAGCGCGACGCCTTCGGCAACCTGGTCAAGACCATCGACGCGACGGGCAATGCGACCGTGCTGGTCTATGACTACCGCGGCCGCAAGACCCAGATGCAAGACCCCGACACGGGCGTGTGGAACTACGCTTACGACGCGCTGGGCGAGCTGGTGTGGCAGCAAAGTCCCAACCAGGCCAAGGGTGGTACCCAGACCACGATGGTCTACGACGTGCTGGGACGTATGACCAGCCGCGTCGAGCCCGAATACACCAGCACCTGGCGCTACGACAAAAACGCCGACGGCAGCTCCTGCATGGCCGCCAACCCGGCTATGGGCAAAGGCAAGCTCTGTCAGAGCAGCGCCACCAATAACGTCAGCCACCAATACGCCTACGATAACCAGGGCCGCCCCACCAGCAGCCGCACTACGGTCACGAACGGCCCCAGTTTCATCAGCGCGGTGAGCTACGAGCCCAACACCGGCCGTGTGTCCTCGCAAACCTATCCGACCGGCGTGAAGG
>NZ_JBFUDR010000525.1:0-2347 GCF_056404615.1 Massilia sp. P2_C2
TCAAGTGGAAGAGGATACTTTCAGCTATTCGATGCATCGCTTTGGTGACGATCTGTGGGCGGTTTTCGTCACGCTGCGGCGCGACGCCATGCGTCTTGCCCTGGGCGGGAAAGGCGATTGGCAAGCCGAATGGCGTCGTTCACTCGTTTACGGTTACTGGTCGCTGGTGATGCAGATGGACGCGCGCCTCGAATCCATCGAACGGAACGCAGCCAGCGGCAGCGCGAACTGGAGGGCGCCAGCCCTCGAGTGGTTTGGCGGCGTTGCAGGCGATTGCCTGGCGCTGGGCTGGACCGATTATGTACGCGATCTCGCGAGCCGCAGCGATTGGATGTTCAAGATGCGCGGTTTTCCCGACGGCGTGGATGGGTTCCACCGCGCCACCCAGCGCTTCGTGCTGCGCCTGGCCGAGGATATCGACGGCAAGGCGGCCGGCGCGATCGGCGTGCCCGAATTCGATGCCTTGCTGGCGAACTGGCACTCGGCGTCGGCCGCCGACGTGACGCCGCTGCTGCTGGCTGCGTGTGATCGCCACACGCACCAGTGTGAATCGACCGACACCGACATGGAATTCGACCTGCCGTTCCGCGCGTTCTGGTACGACCCGTACGAGATCCTGGCCGTGCTACGTTTGCGGGCGGATGCGGGCCTCGATAATCCCGTGCTCGACCATCCGCTGATGAACACCCCGCTCGGCCGGTTGCAGGCGCCGTCGGCGCCGGTGCTGGACGAGGTGCTGGCGGCTGCCATTGCGCGCGTGCGGTCGGGCGCCTAGACGCGTACCGGCCTAGTGTCCTGTCGCAAATATACGTTTCGCTGCACGTTCGACCTTTTGAAGAATCGACTCTGCGGTCGCGACCCAAGTGAAGGCAGTCGCATCGGCGTTATAGCGCTGGATGAACAGTTCGATTTGCTGTTTCAGTTCGCGGACGCTGGTGAGCGAGTTGCGGCGAATGGCGCGTTCCGTGATCAGGGCGAACCAGCGCTCCACCTGGTTTAACCATGAGCTGTAAGTTGGCGTGAAATGCAGGTGGAAGCGCGGGTGACGAGCCAGCCAGCTCTTGACCTTGGCGTGCTTGTGCGTAATGTAATTGTCGACGACGAGGTGCAGGTCCAGGTCGGCCGGGGTTTGCTTGTCGATGTGCCGTAGAAATTCAAGGAATTCCTGATGCCGATGCAATGGGCGCACCCGCGAAATAACTTGGCCATTGGCGACGTTGAGCGCCGCGAACAGGGTCGTCGTGCCGTGCCGGACATAGTCATGCGTGACGCCTTCGACGTAACCCAGCCCCATCGGCAGCAAGGGCTGCGTGCGCTCCAGGGCTTGAATCTGACTCTTCTCATCGACGCACAAGACGAGCGCGTTGTCCGGCGGATTCAGGTACAAGCCGGTGATGTCGCGCACCTTCTCGACAAAAGCGGGATCGTTGGAAAGTTTGATACTGGTCGAGCGATGGGGCTGAATGCCGGCGGCGCGGAACAAGCGATGAGCCATGTCCTTGCTGATCGTCGTTTCGCTGGCAAAGCTACGTACACTCCAGTGGGTCTGCTTGGCGGGGCGCGTTTGCAAGGCCTTGTTCAGCAAATCGGCCACCTGTTGGTCGTCAAGCGAGCGTGGCCGCCCGGGCCGTGGCTCGTTGCGCAAACCGGCGATCCGTTCTTCGACGAATCGCAAACGCCATTTGCGCACGGTCGGCTGCGATATCGCCAACTCCTCTGCAATCGCGCTTGGACGCTCCCCGTCGGCCGTCTTGAGCACAATCCGAGCGCGCAAGGCCAGCGCTTTCGGCGTCCGCCGCGACCGCACCAGTTTCTCCAATTCCTTGCGCTCTTCGGGTTTCAGATCAATTGTCGCATCGGCCCGCATCACCATGATCAACTCCCAACACGTATGAGGTTGTCCTCAGTATGCGCCGGAATTGAATTCAATGAAATGTATTTTTGCGACAGGACACTAGGTCGAGGAAAACAAGATGTCTTCAACTTCTGCCACCGGCATCGCCGCGGGCTTTCCCAAGCTGAGTGCTTACGTCAAGAAGCTGACTTTTGGTTTCGACAGCGAGGACCTGCAAGAGCGAATGGAGAATATCTCCCAAACGAGCAGAGAGGGTTTAGGATTACGCGGGGGCGCGCGTGTGGCTGCAGGGCCTGCAGCTCGTGGAAACACTGCCGCAGAGTGCGGGCACCGTGTACGGCTTCGCCGGCCGGCCGATCGCGCTGCCGGGCATCGCGGCCAGCGAAGCCGAGGGCGACCCCGGCAGCCTGGGCGTTCGGGTCGCGGGCATCCCGGCGGGCGCCGTGCTGTCCGACGGTACGCGCCGCGTCACCGCCTCGTATGGTGCGACGA
>NZ_JBFUDR010000526.1:0-2341 GCF_056404615.1 Massilia sp. P2_C2
GCCTCAAATGAGACGAGCCCACGCGTAATGTGTGCGTGACGCGAACGTCCTGATCAACCGACCGTGCCGATGATCGACACCTCGCGGTTCTCCGGAATCTCGTTATACGACAGCACGTGCAGCCCCGGCGCGAACAGGCGCGCATAACGGGCCAGCAGCGGACGGATCTGCGGCAGCACCAGGAGCAACGGCGGCGTATGCTGCTGCTTCATCTGCTCGCGCGCCACCGGCATGTTCAGCTGCAGTTGCGACAGCAGCTGCGGGTCGATCGGGTAGTTGTCCAGCACGATCTTGCCGCCATTGTTCTGGCGCGCCTGGTTCAGGGAACCGAGCAGCATGTTTTCCAGTTCGCCCGACAGGTTAAACGCGGGCATGTCCTTTTTCTTGCCGTACAGGCCGGACACGATCTGGCGGCGCAGCGCGCAGCGCACCTCGGCCGCGAGCAGGATCGGATCCTTCGTCGTCTCCGAGCTGTCCAGCAAGGTGGTCGCGATGACGACGATATCCTTCAACGACACGTGCTCGGCCAGCAGCACACGGAACACGCGCAGCAGCTGGGTGTGCGTGAGCGCCTTGTCCAGCGCGCCGGCCAGCTTGGGCGACAGCGCGGTCAGGCGTTCCACCAGCGCGGGCACGTCTTCATGCCGGAACAGTTCGGACATGTAGTCGCGCGCGACCTTGGACGTGTGCGTGGCGATCGCGCTCGGCACCTCGACGACCTGGTAGCCCTGCCCCAGCGCATGCGCCTTCTGGTCCGGTTCGATCCACGTGACGGCCATGCCGAACGCCGGTTCGATGCCCGGGATGCCGTCGATCTCGCCGTACACGTGCGGCGACGGGATCGCCATCAGGCATTCCGCCACGACGTCGCCCTCGGCCACGACGGTGCCATTGATCGCGATCGCGTACTGGTTCGGACGCAGGGTCAGGTCGTCGCGCACGCCGATCGCCGGCAGCAGCAGGCCCATTTGCTCGGACAGGCTCTGGCGCACGCCCTTGATGCGCTTGGCGAGCACTTCGCCCTGGGCCTTGTCGATGAGGTGCACGAGCTTGTAGCCGACGGTGATGGTGATCGGCTGCACGACCGGCAGCTGCTGCCAGTCGAGTTCCGGCGCGCGGTCGTCGCGCAGCGCCGCCTCGATGGCGGCCACGCTGGAATCGTCCGGCGCCTTCACCTCCTCCTTGGCCAGCCTGAAGCCGACGTAGCCGAGGGCCGCCGCGAACACCATGAAGAAGAACCACGGCATGCCCGGCACGAGGGCCAGGATCACCATCACGCCGGCGGCCGAGTACAGCACGGTCGGATTGGCCAGCAGCTGGCCGCCGACCTGTTGTTCGAAGTCGCCGGCGTCGCTGATGCGGGTGACGAGGATCGCCGCCGCGGCCGACAGCAGCAGCGCCGGCACCTGGGCCACGAGGCCGTCGCCGATGGTCAGCAGCGCATACTGGCGGAAGGCATCGCCGAACGACAGGTCGTGCATCAGCGCGCCGATGGCCACGCCGCCGATCATGTTGATGAGCAGGATCAGGATCGACGCGATCGCATCGCCGCGCACGAACTTCGAGGCACCGTCCATGGCGCCGTAGAAATCCGCCTCGGCCGCCACTTCCTTGCGGCGCACCTGCGCCTTTTCCTGGTTGATCAGGCCCGCGTTCAGGTCGGCGTCGATCGCCATCTGCTTGCCGGGCAGCGCATCCAGCGTGAAGCGCGCGGACACCTCGGAGATACGTTCGGAACCCTTCGTCACCACGACGAAGTTGATGATCATGAGGATCACGAAGACGACGATACCGACGACGAAGTTGCCGCCGATGACGACGTTGCCGAACGCCTCGATCACGTGGCCGGCCGCCGCCGTGCCCTCGTGGCCGTGCAGCAGCACGACGCGCGTGGAGGCCACGTTCAGCGCCAGGCGCAACAGGGTGGTGCCGAGGATCACGGTCGGGAATACCGAGAAATCCAGCGGCCGCCTGGACGAGACCGAGACCAGGATCACGATCAGCGCCAGCACGATGTTGAACGTGAACAGCACGTCCAGCAGTACCGGCGGCAGCGGCAGCATGATCATCGCCAGCATCGTCAACAGGAACGCCGGCGTGGCGATCTTCTGGCGGCGCAGCTCGAGCATCAAGCTGTTCAGGAAATTCATGTCAGGGATACCTCACTCAAAGCGGCCGGCACGGCCACGTCACTCGGGAACCGGGGGGCGGCCTGGCGCCGGCCCGCACGGAAAGCGTTCAATTGCAGCACGTAGTTCAGCACCTGCGACACCGCCTGGTACAGCGCGGCGGGGATCTGCTGCTGCACCTGGCTGGTGTTGTAGATGGCACGTGCCAGCGG
>NZ_JBFUDR010000527.1:0-2294 GCF_056404615.1 Massilia sp. P2_C2
GCTCGGCGTCGGGCAGCGCGGGCGGATCCGGTACGGGTGCCCGCCAGGCTTCCTCGCATCCGTAATCAAAGTCTCCCCTGCCAGTAACGGCACGCTTGGTCGGATACGGGCGCGCCGCCCGTCTTTTCCAACGACTGCCCCGGATTGTGCCGCGACGCACAGTCCGGTTTTTTGCGCTTTTATCCCGCGTTTTGTGCATTTCGTCGCAGTCCGGTGGCGGGAAAAGGGCTTGACGCCTAAAGTGACATCATCCCAAGCCGATCCGATACGGCGATAACCTGAACCAAGATAGTCAACTCAAGGAGAATGAAAATGAACGCGATCCTGAAAAACATGGAAGCCATCTTCCTCGCTGCCGCCGTCCTCGTGGGTGTGACGAGCGCCGCCCATGCCGCCAGCATCGTCAAGCATGAGCGCTACGACGCCCAGGTGACGATCGAAGGCCAGCAGATGGCCGTCGTGAAGGTGACCGCGAAGCGTCTGCATGCCGGCAACTGAGCCGGTATCCGAGTCGACRCGATGCGGACGAGGGCAGCATGCGGATAAAAAAAAGCCCGCTGTTGTGCGGGCTTGAAATCCAATTCTTTCTGAGGAGAGTTGGAGGAGACAGGTGCCATTATGCTGCGCTACAGCATATCAGTCCAATTTTGGTTTCAAATATTTGATATAAGAAATTTCCATATCTCATCCAACCCCTCAGGGCTGCGCTATTGACAGGTCACGACCAGGCTGTCCACACCACCGTGCGCTTCCGCCGCATCGTCCATCGTGCCGCCGCCCGTACCGTTGGCACCGCCCGTGACCGTGCAGGTCTGGCTGGGGCTGGTCGGCTGGGTCAGCACGGTCACGCCATACGTCGTGTTGTACGGGACCGAGTTCATCACGAGGGCAACCGGAGCGCCAGTCGGATTCTTATTGGCGTCCAGTACAGGGTCGACGCCAACCGTGGCCGCCGTACTGCCGTTGGCAAGGATGAGGCCGGTACCTTTCAGGCCATTGACCGTGCCGGTGAGCGGGTACGCGTTGATCACGCAGGTGTAGCGGATGTCGATCTTGGCCAGCTGGCCGGCCGTGCCCCACGCCGGGAATGGCGACGGCGCGCATTGCTGGTGTTTCGGCAGGGTGCCGCCCACATAGGTATGGTTGCTGGTGATGGTCGCGCCTTTCGGGATGACTTCATACGTCTGGCCATACTCGAGCGGGTTCGGGAAGACCGCCGTGACGAGGTCGCCGGCCGTGGTCGGCGGGTTGACGGCCAGGTCGTGGCCATTCGTGCTCAGGACCAGGCCCGGGTATTGCAGGCCGCTCACCGTGACGTTGATCGGGAACGTGGCCTTGCCACCGCCGCCGCAGGAGGCCAGCGTCAGCGTGATCGCCAGGGCGAAAGCCGGACGCGCGAGGGAAAACTTCATTGAAACTCTCCAGTAAGATGCGCAGGTAACTAAGCGCAGGTGACGGTGACGGTCGTGGTTTCGTCCGACCCCATGGTACCCGTACCATTATTGTTGCTGCCGCCGCCGCTCACCGTGCAAGTCTGGCCCGAAGGCTGCTGCAGGACGGTGACGCCGTAGGCGCCGGCTTCGTTCACCGTCGCCATCTGGACGGTCGTCGTGCCGGCCGGGACGTCGTGGCGGTCGGCGCCATTGACGATTACGAGGCCGCTGGTCGTCAGGCCGACGATGTTGGCCGTCAGTGCATGCTGCTTGATCGAGCAGGTCACGCTGATCTGGCCGATCGTATAGTAGTTGGCGCGCGCCCTGCCGTTGCTGACGACGCATTCCGTCGCATTCGACGGGATGCTCTTGACCGTGATGTTGAACTGGTCGTCCGTCGACACGCGGTTGCCGAACTGGAACGAGGTATAGGGGTACACCACGTTCGTGTCGTTGCCGCCATTATTTTGCAGCACCAGACCATCCTTGGTCACGCCAACGACTGCGCCGGCCAGGTACAGGTCGCCGCTCCCGCCGCCGCAGGCGGACAGGCCCAGCGCGCATGCCAGCGCTACAACACCGGCACGCAGGATCGAGCTCTTCATAAAATCTCCACAATGGAATGGTGGCGCGCGAGGCGGCGCCGGTACGGCTGAATGGAAAAATACCCATCATTTTAGTGCATTTGGCAAGCGTCGGCCCCATCCGCCTTGTATCACGGTGTAACCACAGGCTCTTGTCCAGTACGCCATTGCTTTTCAGCGCCGCCCTCGTTATGCTTGGACCGCCACTTTCCACTCTCCAAGCTTCGTTTCCGGAGCCGCATTCCATCATGAACACGCGCCGTGCCTGGCCGCAGGC
>NZ_JBFUDR010000528.1:0-2281 GCF_056404615.1 Massilia sp. P2_C2
AGCGTAAACGTTTCACCTATCTGGGGGCCGGCCTGCTCGTGCTTGCCGCGACGGCGGCAGTCTATGCCTGGCGCTTGCGGCCCGGACCGCCGTCCCCGGCGGGTACGCTGGAACAGGTGACCATCGCCGCCACTGCCGAATACGTCGGGGTGTGTCCAATTATTGCCGCCGACGCCAACGGCTATTTCGCCGAGCAGGGGATCGTCGCGCGGATCGAGCCGCATACCAGCGGCAAGTCGGCGCTGGAAGCGACCCTGCAGGGCAAGGCCGACCTGGGAACGGTGGCCGACATCCCGATCATGTTTGCCGCGCTGAAGGCGGTGCCGGTGGTCGTGGTCGCCACCATATTCCGGACCGAGAAAGACCATGGCCTGGTGGCGCGGCGGGACCGCGGGATCGATTCGGTCGCCAGCCTGAAGGGTAAGCGGGTTGGCGTCATCGTCGGCACCTCCGCCCATTTCGTGCTCGACGCCATGCTCAACCGGCAGGGACTGGCCCCCGGCGATGTGGTCAAGCGCAATCTCAGGCCGGAAGAATTTGCGGCCGCCCTCGCCAACGGTGAGGTCGACGCGATCGCCACCTGGGAACCGTTTCTGGACTCCTTGCGGGCAGGGCTCGGCAACAACGCGATGAGCGTGTATAGCGAGGACATTTATGAGATTCCCTATAATCTCGCCGCGACGCGCGACTACGTGGGGCACCATCCCGAGACGCTCAAGAAAGTCCTGCGCGCCCTGGTCGAAGGGGCGCGCTTTTGTGAGAGCGCTCCCGATGCCGCGCGCGCGCTGATGGGGGCCGGCCGCAAGCTCGACACCAGCCGCTGGAAGGTCCTGTGGCCCGCCTACCGCTTCCAGGTTGCGCTCGACCAGGGCCTGTTGCTGGCACTGGAGGATGAGACCCGTTGGGCCGTTGCGAATAAGCTGAGCGACCAGACAGCGATGCCGAATTACTTCGATTATGTCTACCTCGACGCACTCGAGGCGGTGGCGCCGGCTGCCGTGACCATCATTCATTGAGGGCATGCCCATGAAGATCTCGACCCGGCTCCAATTGGTGGGGTGGTTCTCGGCTGGCGTCGCCGTGCTGACCGTGGCGCTGCTGTTTTCCGCCTCCCAATCGGTGCGCCAGGAACTGGCCAAGAACGAGGCGGCCGGCAACGTGTTGCAGGCGGTGACGGCTTTGCGCTATCTCTCGCTGGAATATGTGCTGCACCATGCGCAGAGGACCCGGGGGCAGTGGCAGTTGCGCGCCGCCTCGCTGGACAGGCTGCTGAACGGGAGCGCCGATTTCACAGGCAGCGATGACCCGGCCCTGCTCGAGCAGTTGCGCCACACGCACGCCAGCGTCGATCAGTTGTTTGCCCAACTGGTGGCCAACCCTGCCTACGCCGACGCCGCCGAGGGCAGACGCGCCGTGGTCGACGAGCGTGAGTCGCGCCTGAGCGGACAGATTTCGAACAAGGTGCAGTCGATGATTTCCGACGCGCTCGATCTGTCCGAGCGCAGCCGGCAAGGCGTGCTGGCCGCGCAGCAAAGGCAGCTCGGCGCGGTTGTCGTGTTCGGTGCCGCCGTCGTGTTCGTGATCGCGATGAATACACTGATCACGCTGCGGCGTCTGGTCCGCCCCCTCGAGCAAATCCGCCAGAGTACCGCCCTGGTCGGCGCCGGCGTGCATGGCGCCCGTGCCGACGTGCAGTCGCGCGACGAGCTGGGCCAGGTGGCGCAGGAATTCAACCGCATGGCCCAGGCCATCGAGGAAAGCCATGCCAAGGAACTGGCGACGGCGAACGACATGCGAGCCAAGGTCGATGCGCTGCTGGACGTCGTCTCCCGGGCCGCGAAGGGCGACCTGACGGGCACGATCACGATCCGCGGCGACGACGCGATCGGCCGCCTGGGCGAAGGCCTGGCCACGATGCTCGGCGACCTGCGCAGCCTGCTGGACAATGTGCAGCGGGCCGGCAACCAGGTCACGACGTCGGCCACGCAGATCGCCGCGTCCGCGCGCGAGCAGGAGGCGACGGGGATCGAGCAGGCGCAGACGACCGTCGAGGTGCTGTCGACGACGCGCGAGATCTCGGCCAACACGTCGCAGCTGCTGCGCACGATGGAAGAAGCGACCGAGGTCGCCGACTACACGACGGCCGCCACGGCCGAGGCGCAGGACAATCTCAAGCGCATGGACCAGTCGATGCAGCAGATGGTCACGGCCACCGACACGATCAGCGCCAAGCTCACCACGCTGTCGGAAAAGGCCAGCAACATCAACAGCGTGCTGACGA
>NZ_JBFUDR010000529.1:0-2272 GCF_056404615.1 Massilia sp. P2_C2
CCGCCGAGAACCTGGCCAGCAGCGGCGGGATGGCGCCCGGCAGGCCGAGGGCCAGCACGTCGGCCGCGCTGAACATCACGTAGAACAGCGAACACAGGATCAGTGCCCGGCGCAGGTCGCGCAGGATCGTTCCGGCCTGTTCGCGCAGGAAGCCGGTCTCCGTCGCCGTGCAGGCAAATTCCCCGCGCAGGCTCGCGATGGGGGCGGGGCTCGGATCGTTCGACATGGACAGGACGTGGGCGCGAAGGGGCGAAATGAAGGGCGAGACTCTAGCTAAAAATTCAATTTCTGTAAAGTAATTTTCAATCGTGGCGAGTCACCCTGTCGCGGGTTCGCGCATCCCCTCGCCGACGAGTGACGCTGTAAAATACGCGCTTGACCTTTCAACCAGGCCCCGCCAGCCGGGGCCGCAGCCAATGTATTCGACCATGACCGTCCGTACCCGTTTCGCTCCCAGCCCGACCGGCTACCTCCACCTCGGCGGCGCGCGCACCGCGCTGTATTCCTGGGCCTATGCCCGCCACTTCGGCGGCACGTTCGTGCTGCGCATCGAGGATACCGACCTGGAGCGTTCGACCCCGGCAGCCGTGCAGGCGATCCTGCAGGGTATGGAATGGCTCGGCCTGAATCACGACGAAGGGCCGTTCTACCAGATGCAGCGCATGGACCGTTACCGCGACGTGGTGAAGGGCATGCTGGAAGCCGGTACGGCCTACCTGTGCTACTGCTCGCCGGAGGAAGTGGAGGCGATGCGCGAGCGCATGCGCGCCGCCGGCGAAAAGCCCCGCTACGACGGTACCTGGCGTCCGGAATCGGGCAAGACGCTGCCGCCCGTGCCGGAAGGGGTGAAGCCCGTCGTGCGCTTCAAGAATCCGCTGGACGGCGAAGTCACGTGGCACGACGTCGTCAAGGGCCCGATCACGATCGCCAACAAGGAACTGGACGACCTCGTGATCGCCCGCCCGGACGGCACGCCGACCTATAACTTCTGCGTGGCGGTCGACGACTGGGACATGAAGATCACGCACGTGCTGCGCGGCGACGACCACGTCAACAACACGCCCCGCCAGATCAATATCCTGCGCGCGCTGGGCGCCGAGCTGCCGCAATACGGCCACCTGCCGATGATCCTCGGCGCGGACGGCCAGAAGCTGTCCAAGCGCCATGGCGCCGTCAGCGTGATGGAGTATCCGGAGCAGGGCTATCTGCCGGAAGCGATGCTCAACTACCTGGCGCGCCTGGGCTGGAGCCATGGCGACGACGAGATCTTCTCGATGCAGCAATTTACCGAGTGGTTCAACCTCGAGCACCTGACCGCGTCGGCCGCGCAATTCAACCCGGAAAAGCTGGCCTGGCTGAACAACCACTATATCAAGCAGGCCGACAACGAGCGCCTGGCCGGCCTGGCCCGTCCGAAGATGGAGCGCGAAGGCGCGGTCTTCGACGGTGCGCCGCCGCTCGCCGCCGTGCTGGGCCTGATGAAGGAGCGCACGAATACGATCAACGAACTGGCCGACGCCGCCATGCTGTTCTACCGCGAGCCGAAGCCGGATGCGGCGCTGCTGGCCCAGCACCTGACCGACGCCGTGCGTCCCGCCCTGGCCCAGTTCGCCGAGCGCCTGCGCGACGTCGAATGGACCAAGCCGGCGCTGTCGGCCGCGATGAAGGAAGTGCTGGCCGCGCACGGTCTCAAGATGCCGCAACTGGCCATGCCGCTGCGCCTGCTGGTGACGGGCCAGCTGCAGACGCCGGCCATCGACGCCGTGCTGGAATTGTTT
Organism: Massilia sp. P2_C2; assembly: GCF_056404615.1. Lineage (NCBI taxonomy): Bacteria > Pseudomonadati > Pseudomonadota > Betaproteobacteria > Burkholderiales > Oxalobacteraceae > Massilia > Massilia sp. P2_C2. Next base: position 1,779 of record NZ_JBFUDR010000529.1, read on the forward strand.
GGCCGTGAGACGGTGCTCGTGCGCGTGGCCAAGGGCATCTGATTCCCTCTTGGTATTTGCGAAATGCAAGTGTGTCCGCTATAATGCTCGCACTTCAGCGCTGCGGGGGTATAGCTCAGCTGGGAGAGCGCTTGCATGGCATGCAAGAGGTCAGCGGTTCGATCCCGCTTACCTCCACCACCTCTGAAGTCGATGCAGTCCAGGGTCCCCATCGTCTAGAGGCCTAGGACATCACCCTTTCACGGTGAGTACCGGGGTTCGAATCCCCGTGGGGACGCCAGAAGGCATTGTAGTGTGTTATAGTACTGTTTTCCCGTAGGGGGTATAGCTCAGCTGGGAGAGCGCTTGCATGGCATGCAAGAGGTCAGCGGTTCGATCCCGCTTACCTCCACCAAGCAGGGAAAACAGTCGGTAACAGTCCAGGGTCCCCATCGTCTAGAGGCCTAGGACATCACCCTTTCACGGTGAGTACCGGGGTTCGAATCCCCGTGGGG
>NZ_JBFUDR010000530.1:0-2271 GCF_056404615.1 Massilia sp. P2_C2
TACGAAAACGTGCTGCTGGGTATTACCAAGGCATCGCTGTCGACCGACTCGTTCATCTCGGCCGCATCGTTCCAGGAAACCACCCGCGTGCTGACCGAAGCGGCGATCATGGGCAAGCGCGACGGTCTGCGCGGCCTGAAGGAAAACGTCATCGTCCGCCGCCTGATCCCGGGCGGTACGGGTCTCGCCTTCCACCGCGCCCGCAAGGAGAAAGAAGCGTGGGAAGCGGAAGAGCGCCAGGCGCTGCTGCAGCAGGAGAAGACCAATATGGCTGCCGAGCTGCAGGCGATGGAAGACCAGCAGCAGGCTGCTTCGCTGGAACAGCATCACGGCGACGGCGAGTGATTGCTGCAGCCCTAGCTTAAACAGCAAATGAAAACGGCACCTCGAGGGGTGCCGTTTTTCATTGTTCTGATAGACTAAAACGTCAGTTATATTTATTTCTTAGTGCGTTATTTCCTGATCGTCTAATAGCACGGGTGACGGCTACTTATCGAATTAAGTTGACTTCACGCCAAATTTCGTCTTCTGATAGTGTGAGCTCTGACCTAATTTTGTTGAGTCTGTCCGTAAAACGCCTGACAGGTGAATAAATCCATCCATCGTCACCTTTGCGTTTGGTGACGATGCCCTCGCGCATTAGTATCTTGATAATGCTCTCAACGAGTTTCGGGTCAAATTTTTGTCCATACCCTCCCTTCAACAAGGACGCCTCTTCTCGTCCACCACCGGGTTGAAAAAATATCTTATGGATTATCGATAGGAAGAGTTTTTGTTGTGGGTTAAGTAAGCTCTCCTTGATTCTTGAAGCATTAGATATCCTTTCAAACTCCAAAACTTCTGCATTGCGAATCCACCGCGGGAGCCCATCCTTTCCAGAAACTCCAGCGACATGCAGAAGAATGCAATCAGCAAGGACGAACCCGTCTTCGTCTCTGATTGGTGTTGCATCCAAAACAATCATGGCAATTTCAGACTCTTTTAGGGTCAGATTTCTTAGGCTTCTAGTACTGAGATTTAGTAAGGGGATAAAGGAGCCAATTAATTGCAAGTTTTGGAAATCTAAAGGGGAGTCCCCAAACACAGTCAATAGGGATACTATTTCACCAAGCTTTTTCGTATTTTTGCTATTTCCATACTTTCTCAAATACGAAAAACACAACCTTTCAAGGTCATAAATAAATACAGCTTGGGCAGCGTGGAAAATGCCTAAAGGGCCTAGTGATTGTACCCATTGCGTTTCGCTAGACTCTTCGAACATTGTTGCTATATCCGCAACCAGTGATTCGGCACGGAGAATGTCCAAAACATTTGAGTCCAAAAACTGGCGATCGGGAGATTCTGGCTCAATTCTTCCTAATGTACACATTCTAGAAAGCAGTTGCCTCCCGTTTTGATCTGGTACGGAGCCAACTATGGAATGATACGCACTGTCAATGTCACTTGGAGAAAGACGGCCGTTCTTAAATTTGGAATATCTTGTTTTGGATGCAAGCCCGAGAAGAATTAGATGGATAGTATTTGCAGAGATCGAATTGGCAACGCCTTTGGACTCACGAACGCATACTGCATTAATGAACATGCCCCAAAACTCGAATTGACCATGCTCTCTAGTTAAAATTCGAGTCACCTCTTTTAAATCAAGCTCTACAAGTATCTGAAAGACAAGCGGCTTTCTTGGCAGCCACTTTGGAATCGGTGTCTTAACGCCAAAAGATGTCAGATACTTTTTGCCTTCTTCTTCAGAGAAAAACTCTGGTGCTTCCATGCATGTTACAGAGCGCGTTGAGGCTAAGCCTAGGCTTTCAAGCATTTCAACAGTGCCATCGAAGAAATGGGAACGACCGGTAATAAGTATTCCAGTCTTGCCGCGTTCGATTAGGTCTCTTACTCCTTGTGCAGCACGGCGTCGGATGCTTTTCCTATCTTCGATTCTTGTGTCATGTATTTGCGTGCCGATTTCATCAAACCCATCGAGCAGAAGAACTAAATTGCCAGAATTAAGTAAGCGCATGACATTGTCAATGGACGCACCTGCGCCAATATTGCCTAAGTGTCCAGCTAAAATTTCAAGTGCGCTTGAACTACTCCAGTGATCGCGCAAGTTAATCGCCAAGGGGAATGCGCCGGATTCTCGAATCTTATTCTTAAGGATTCCGTATACTTCTTTTACACATCTACTCTTTCCAGTGCCATAGTCTCCAGTTAAGACAATATTCTCTCCGTTCTGAAGTTTTCGCGCTATATCTTCAATGCTATATGTTTTTTCTC
>NZ_JBFUDR010000531.1:0-2268 GCF_056404615.1 Massilia sp. P2_C2
GTTCGGCTGCGCGCGGCAGGGCGAAACGCCGTCCGGCGACCGCAAGGAACCGCCGTCGGAGAAGGCCGTCGGCCAGGCCTCGACCGCGCTGACGAACGAGAAGCCGGGCCTCGCGCACGACGCCTTCATCCGCATCGACCGCGCCGGCCTCGTCACCCTCATCATCCACAAGGTCGAGATGGGGCAGGGCACGTTCACGTCGTTGCCGATGCTGCTGGCGGAAGAACTGGGCGCCGACCTCTCGAAGGTGAAGCTGGAGCAGGCGCCCGCGAACAATTCGCTGTACGCCGACGCGCTGCTGGGCGGCCAGGTGACGGGTGGCTCGACGTCGATCCGCGGCACGTACAAGCCGCTGCGCGAAGCCGGCGCCAAGGTCCGCACGGTGCTCGTGCAGGCGGCCGCGAAGAACTGGAACGTCGATCCGGGCGAGCTGAAGGTCGTGGGCGGGACGATCCGCCACGAGGGCTCGAACCGCTCGGTTCATTTCGGCGACGTCGTCGATGCCGCCTCGAAGCTGAGTTTCCCGGCCGAGGTGAAGCTGAAGGACCCGGCCACGTTCACGCTGGTCGGCAAGCCGGTCAAGCGGCTCGACTCGCCGGCGAAGGTCGACGGCTCCGCGCAGTTCGGCATCGATGCGCGCCTGCCCAATATGGGAATCGCGGCCGTGGCGGCATCGCCGGTCCTCGGGGGCAAGGTGACGGCGGTGGACGAACGGAAGGCGCTGGCCGTGAAGGGCGTACGCCAGGTGCTGCGCATCGAGGGCGCGGTGGCGGTCGTGGCCGACCACTTCTGGGCCGCGAAACAGGGCCTGGCGGCTGCGGCGCCGCGCTTCGACGATGGCGCGAACGCCAACGCCAGCCTGGCGGGCATCGTGGCCGACATGATGAAGGTCTCGCAGCAGACCGGCGCCGTCGCGAAGGACGAGGGCGATGCTTTGACGTCGCTGGACGCGGGCCCGGGACGCCGCATCGATGCCATCTACGAGGTGYCGTTCCTCGCGCACGCGACGATGGAACCGATGAACTGCACGGTCGACCTGAAACCGGACGGCTGCGATATCTGGGTCGGCACGCAGGTGCCGGCGCTGGCGCAGGGCGCGGCTGCGAAGCTCACCGGGCTGCCGCTGGAGAAGGTCCGCGTCCATAATTTCTATATCGGCGGCGGCTTCGGCCGGCGGCTCGAGGTCGACAACGTGATCCAGGCCGTGGAATTCGCCAGGCTGGCCAAGGGCCCGCTGAAGATCGTCTGGACGCGCGAGGAAGACATCCAGCACGACATGTACCGGCCCTATTATGTCGACCGCATGTCGGCACGCATCGACGACAAGGGCATGCCCGTGGCCTGGTTCCACCGCGTGACGGGATCGTCGATCATGGCGCGCTTTGCCCCGCCCATGGTCAAGAACGGCGTCGACCCGGACGCGGTGGAGGGCGCGGCGGACCTGCAGTATTCGATTCCCGCCGTCCGCGTGGAATACATGCGCCACGAACCGGGTGCCCTCGCGACGGCGTTCTGGCGCGGCGTCGGGCCCACGCACAACGTGTTCGTCGTCGAGAGCTTCATCGACGAACTGGCGTATGCGAGCAAGACCGACCCGGTCGCGTTCCGCCGTTCGCTGCTGCAGAAATCGCCGCGCACGCTGGCCGTGCTGAACCTGGCGGCCGAGAAGGCCGGCTGGGGCAAGCCGATGAAGCCGGTCGCGGGGCGCAAGCTGGGGCGGGGCATCTCGACGCAGTTCGCGTTCGGCAGCTACCTGGCGCAGGTGGCGGAAGTATCGGTCGGCCCGGATGGCGACGTGCGCCTGCACCGCGTCGTGTGCGCGGTCGACTGCGGCCAGAACATCAACCCGGACACCATCGTCGCGCAGATGGAGGGCGGCATCGTGTTCGGCGCCAGCGCAGCGCTGTGGGACCAGATCACCGTCGAGAAGGGACGGGTGCAGCAGTCGAACTTCTCGGACTACCGCGTGATGCGCATGCCGGAGTCGCCGGCGATCGAGGTCTATATCGTGAACAGCCGCGACGAGCCGGGCGGCATCGGCGAGCCGGGGACGGCGGGCATCGCGCCGGCGCTGGCGAATGCGGTGTTTGCGGCGACGGGCAAGCGGATTCGCAAGCTGCCGATCGGGGAGCAGCTCAAAAAAACCTGATGCCGTTGGCGGATGCGTTCACGGGAGGCGTAGGGTGGGCTCCCCGAGCCCACGCGTAAAGTATGCGATTCGCAGGCGTTCGCGTGGGCACAGGGTGCCCACCCTACGCAATGTTCATG
>NZ_JBFUDR010000532.1:0-2255 GCF_056404615.1 Massilia sp. P2_C2
GCGCAGGCCGGCCAGGTCGAGGCGCAGCGCGAGGCGGCACGCCTGGCGCAGGAGCAGGCGGCGCATGCGCAGGAACTGGCGGATGCCGAACGAACGCGCGCGCAGGCCGAGCAGGAGGCGCTGGCGCGCGAGCAGGCCCGCATCGAGGCCGAGCGGACGCTGGCTACGGCCGCCGAGGCCCGCGCGGTGGCCGAGCAGGAACAGGCGGCGCGCGTGGCCGAACGGATCGAGGCCCTGCAGCGCGAGATCGCGGCGCTGCAGGCGGAAACGCAGGCGCACCTGGCGGCCGCGGAGCAGGAACATGCCGCCCGGCTGCAGGCCCAGCGTGACGCGCTGGCCGGCCAGCAGGCCGACATCGAGGCGCGCCGCGCTTCCCTCGAAGGGGCACACGCCGCGCAGGTCCAGGCTCATCAGGACGCGATCGCGCGCCAACAGACCAAATTCGATGCACGCCGGGCTGCCCTCGAACAGGAACACGCCGCGCAGGTCCAGGCCCATCAGGACGCAATCGCACGCCAGCAGGCCGAATTCGATGCGCGCCGGGCAGTGGACGAACAGGAACACGCGGCCCTGCTGGCCGCGCAGGCGGAGCACGAGCAACGCGCGATCGCCGAGCGCCAGGCCGCCATCGATGCCCAGCGCGCGGTCACGGAACACGCGGCGCGGCAGGCCGACCACGAACAGGCGATTGCCGACGCCCAGCGCGCCCAGGCCGCGCGCGCGGCGGAACTGGCGCAGGCGCAGGCCGATCGCGCTGTCCACGAGCGGCGCCAGCAGCAGCTGACGGAGGAATTGCTGGCGGCCGAACGGGCAGCGGCGGACGTGGCCCACGACGCTTTGCTGCTGCTGGAACAAAAGCTCACGTCGCAACAGCAGCAGACGGCCGCCGACGTGCGCGCCAACGAGGCTGCGGCGGCGCGCATGGCGTCCGAGCGTGCGGCCGTGGCGGCGGCCGAGGCCCGCGCCGCCGCCGAAGCGGAGCGCGCGCAACTGGCGAAGATGCGCGAGGCGGCCGAGCAGGCTGCGACCCAGGCTGCGATCGACAAGCGCGACGCCCAGCGCGCGCTGCTGGCCAACGCCCAGCTGGCGGCCGAGATGCAGCGCAAGACCGCGCTCGCCACGCAGGAAATGGCGGATGCGAAGAAGCGTCTGGTGGAACTGGAATCCGCACGCCAGGAGGAGCAGGTGGCGGAACTGGCCGCACTGCGCGAACAGATCGAGGCGCGCCAGGCCGAGGCCAAGCAGCGCGCCGAGTCGGAAGACCTCGCGCGCGAGGTRCTGGGCCGGTTCTCGCAGCAGCCGTCCAAGGTGCAGGCGGCGATGCGTCTCGCGGACGCCGTCGCCAAGCAACGGGCTGACCGCGAGTAGTGGTGGGGCCTCACAGAACCTACTGCGCGTTGCATTTTGGGTCTGCGATGCTCCGCTACGGCGGACCGGCCGTACCGTATGTACGGCTGCGCTTCTCGGACTCGGCGTCTGCCCCCAAATTGCCGCCGCTCGCTACGGTTCTGTGAGGCCCTGATACGTTAGCGGGTCACCACAAAAATTCGATTTTATGCCGGCTTTGGTGCCTTGGCGTTGCGGTCGAGGTAGGCGGCGTGGCCCGGCATCTGCGCGACCGTCTTCGCGATCAGGTCGCGCAAGCCGGCGAAGTGGCCGTGCAGCTGGCGCAGGTCGACGTCGTCCGCGAACGGATCGTAACGCTCCGGCACGACGCCCAGCCCGACCAGCATCGCGATGAACGACGGCTCCGCGAACCCGTCGCGGTCGAGGATCGTGATGCGGCCCGTCGCGCGGAACAGCTCGATCTGGTGCGCGAGCGCATCGGGGATGGTCATGTTCGCGCAATAGCGCCAGAATTCGGTGTCGTCGCGCTTCGTCAGCTTGTAGTGCAGGATGATGAAGTCGCGGATCGATTCATAGCGGCTGCCCATCACGCGGTTGAATTCGGCCGCCAGCTCGGGGCGGAAATCGCGGTCCGGCCACAGTTCGATCAGCTTGCCGACCGCCGTTTCGATCAGGTGGATGCTCGTCGACTCCAGCGGTTCGACGAAGCCGGCCGACAGGCCCACGGCCACGACGTTCTTCACCCACGATTTCTTGCGCCGGCCCGTGACGAAGCGCAGCTGACGAGGCTCGTCCAGCGCCTTGCCGTCGAGGCCATCCAGCAGGTCCTGGCGCGCCTGTTCGTCCGTCGTGAACGCATTGCTGTACACGTGGCCGTTGCCCGTGCGGTGCTGCAGCGGGATGCGCCA
>NZ_JBFUDR010000533.1:0-2248 GCF_056404615.1 Massilia sp. P2_C2
CACAGGTAAGTGGGCTCATGTGGCGCTAAAGTGTGGTTCTCAACTAGCTCATTGATTCCTAAAAGCTGAAACGGCCTGCAAAGCCGTCTAGACGGGTTCGCCTCCCGTCCTCGCCTCCAGAATCCCTGCAGATCAGCGCTCCAGCGCTGATCTACGTCAGCGACATTTGTAACTCACTTTATTGTGGTTCCCTTATTGTGTACTCTCGTAAAGAGTACGTTGTAAGGTTTCGTCACGATAAAAATTTTTTAAAGTCGCCTTCCAATTCAACGACATCTCGCCACGGGTGCCTCCGGACCGGTCACTGGTCGGTGGCCATGGTTTATTCGTCCAGTATACGCCTTCAATCGCCCAGCATTCTCGTTTCATTCTTTCGTTCCTTAATCTTAGTAATGCACAGCCGTGATGCGGGTGGCCGCCGAAATCTTTTGCGTCGCCTATTCCTGGCTCGTTAAAGTAAACAATGACTATCTGGACTTCATTGGAGACACAATCGCGCTGGATGTTGCACTCGATTGTGAATTCAGTACTGATTCTCCGGCCGTCTGGGAGTTGCCTGCTGCTTTTGACGATAATGTGATCAAATTTGTGATCGATCTCAACCACTTTGTGGAAAGTGTCATTAAACGAAATGGATTTCATTGCTCCGGTCCAAGTGCCGGACATGTCAGGTACAATAACCAGCCAGCCTTGAAACATCTTCCATCGCCAGATCGATCGTTCAAATAAGGCGCGGAAAACAAGTTGTCCAGAAAGGGCAGCCCCAACAACACCTGCACCTAGATGAGCCCATTGCGACCATTCCCACGCCTCAGGTTTCCCAACCAAGGCCCCGCGGAAGAACGCCATTATCAAGTACCCGGCTCCAATAACGATCGCAACTTTGGAACAAACCATTCGATATCGGCTTTCGTTGACAGGGCTTGTCATCCTATACTCTCATTTTGAAATTTGGGAAATTTCATCCTCGAAGCATTTCGCGTCGATCCCGGGTATTCCGGGAAAGCCCGTGGCGGATAGATGTCCTTTTTTCATCACATCCAAAATGCATCGATCGACAAGCTCGTCCGTGGACGCACTCCACTGCTCGGCAAGCTGCAATTGGCAGTCGAGCATTCCAAGAAGATAGGCCGAGGATTTTAAGCGCCCCCAGACGGGTCGCCATGTTCGCAACGGTTCAGACAAATAGAGTTCCGAATTGCTCGGCTGACAGAGTTTGTCGAAATTTCGTCTCAGACGATCGACCGCACGACCTTTGATGCCTTCGCCATAAAAGTACAGTTTTCTTCCTGCGGCGAGTGCAARGGCAGCCTCCGCCAGAGTTCCACATCCTCCACCGAACACAACGATCGCGTCGGGCGTTACCCCGTTGATGAAATTGCGTATATTGTGTTTCTGTCCGGTGTAAAGCAGGATCTGGGAGCCGTTCCGCTCCAATCGGGCCGGGCCGGTGGAAGGAAGTACACCTACGTGGCGTAATGCCGACCCATTGCCGGCTTTTCGCATACCTTGCACCGTAGCGTTTTTTACCTCCTGGTTAACTTTATCGCCGCCACCGGTCAATAAGATGCATCCTGCATTCRCCAAGGCAGCGCCGAAGCACTCGGCCGGCCCTTGTTGATCATCTCCACCAATGGCGCCGATAACGACGCGTCGTTGACTCATTGCTGCCTCCGATTCCTGGTTACCCGATATGCAAGCCGGTCTTTACCCCGCTTTGGCAGCAATTGTGTTCTGCATTCTCGCAGCACACGTAGCTGTGCAAGAGGGAAATAGTGCGATCAGCAGATGTGGGCAATTGAGTGACATATCCGCAATCGCGACGATTGGCAAAAACAAGATTTATTTCGCATATAAATCCCGCTCCGTCAGCTATTTACATGGGAAGTATGCGGCAGGAATTATTGGTGGCGCAGATGTAAATATTTGGGAAATCATATCCTGCGATTGTTTGTTGCTCGGTTAATGTTTCGTATCGTATTTATAAAGTTAATTGATCTTGCCAATGGACCTCAATCAAATGCTCCTGTGCGATAACCTGTTTGAAATCTTGTCCTGTCGGGTAGACATTCAGTCAATAGTTTGTTAATTTATTTTTAAGTCATTCTTGAGGTAGAAGCCCATGCCAGCAGCAAGGACCTATCCCGGCGTCTACATCCATCAAGTGTCCAGCGGCGTGCCATGCAGATCGCCATTTGTCGTCGACGGTACGGTGACGGTTYGCTATCAGGCGCGCACATGACTGCAC
>NZ_JBFUDR010000534.1:0-2236 GCF_056404615.1 Massilia sp. P2_C2
GAGTGAAACCACCCTGGCGGACCCGAGCGACGGTGTCCTGGGTTTGCACACGAACCATCCAACCAACTCCTCTATTGCTTCAACGTAAAGCCTTGCGTGAAGGCTACCATGGTCCCGTCATGCCGACAAATCATTTGTGAAGACGGTGGCTGCTGCTGCTGTTTCCCGGTCTGGACAGCCGAGGTTTCTTATCCGCAAAATTCTAACCGCGTTCTGCTTGCCGCAACAGCACTTCAGCACGCTTTTCGCAAATATTCGTGGCAACCGGCGGATATGCCATCGTAATTACGCTATCCGACATGAATTGGTTTCAGGTTTTGCGTGTTCAAGACAGAAAACGCGTCGTTTTTACCATCACTGCCCGAGCAGTTGCAGGTCCTGGCAGCGCGCCAGCGCATGCGCCCGGTTGCTGACGCCGAGCGTGCGATAGATGCGCTGCAAATGGTTCCTGACCGTGAGCGCACTGATCCCCAGGAGTTCCCCCATTTCGTCATTGCTCTTCCCCGCGCGCAGCCAGCCGATGATCTCGGTCTCGCGCGCGCTCAGCGGACGCACCGGCGCGCCGCCGCCGTCTTCGCGCGTCGCGGGCAGGCGGCCCAGCGCCAGGTGCAGGTAAGGCAGCAGCAATTCAAGGAAATAGGCATGGCGCGCGCTCGGCTCTGTGAGGCCGAACAGCACGAACATGCTGCCGCCCCCGCTCGTCGGCCCCGTGCCGTGCACGAGTACGCTGTCGAAGCCGGCCTTGGCCACGTCGGTCCGGAAGCCGGCCAAAGGCTGCGGCGCGGCCGCGCCGAAATCGGCCAGCGCCGGCCCGCGTCCTCCCTGCCGGTACTGCCGCGCGATGCGCAACGCCAGGCCGTCGCAGGCATCCGTCAGCATGCGCTGCACGTCCGCCTCCAGCACGTTGCCATGCAGGCATTCCAGGCGTGCAAGACCGCCGCCGGGACCGAACGCCAGGCAGACCATCACCTCGTGCGGCAACAGCGCCTGGACCTGGCCCTGCGTCCACAGGAAGAACTGGCGGCCGCTTGCCACGCCCAGGCCCGATTCGATGGCGCGCAACAGGTATTCCTGCTCCTGGCGGCTCAGGATGACGACGGGTTCCACGCTCAGGCGACGAAGCGGTAACCGGTGCCGCGCACGGTCTCGATGTGTTCCTGGTGCCCGCTCGGCTGCAGCGCATGGCGCAGGCGGCCGACGTGGGCATCCACCGTGCGCTCGTCGAGTACCGCATGGCGGCCCCAGACCATGTCCAGCAATTGCGAGCGCGTGTGCACGCGCTCCGGGTGGTGCATCAGGAAGTTTAGTAAACGGAATTCGACGGCGCCCAGCGCCACCGGACGCGTGCCGGCCACGACGCGCTGCGTGGAAGGATCGAGGCGCAGGCCCGCCATCTGTACGGCATCCACGGAAACATACGGCATGCGCCGGCGCAGCACGGCCTGCATGCGCGCCAGCAGTTCGCGCGGGTTGAACGGTTTCGTCACATAATCGTCGGCGCCGGATTCGAGCGCCAGGATCTTGTCGTGCTCCCCTGCCCGCTGCGCCACCATGATGATCGCCAGGTCGCGCATGCGCGCCCGCGCGTGCAGGCGCCGGACCAGCGCCTCGCCGGATTCGCCGGGCAGGTCCCATTCCAGCAGCAGCATGTCAGGTACGCCGGCGTCGAGCGCGACGAGCGCCGACTCGGCATCGGCGCACAGGCCGACGACGTGGCCGGCACGGGTCAGGTTCAATTCCAGCAACTGGCGGACGGCAGGGTCCGGGTCGACCACGAGGACGTGTGCACTCATCGAAATTCCTGGGGTGTCGGGTTTGTCTCGACGACAACAGGTACGAATATGCACGAAGCAAAGTCAGCTGAACAATATGATTTCGATTAGAAATTGATATGTTTAGCGAATAAATACACACATCAGCCGAGGCGGCGGCGCAGGTATCAGCGCATCCGACGGCGCTGCAGAGCGACCAACAAGACGAGGCCGGAGGCGACCAGCATCCAGTCCGCGGGTTCCGGCACCGCATTCACGGTGGCGAACGCGGGATCCGTCGCGACGACGGGCGGTGCGCCGGCCACGAGGCTGATCTGCGCCGCCTGGAACGACAGGTAGTCGCCCACGGCGTCGAGCAGGCTCACGGTCAGGCCCGTGCTGCCGCCGCCGGTCGGCACGCCGCCGAAGCTGACGTCGAAGCCGAACGTGCCGCCCAGCGTGATCGCCTGGAAGAACTCGGCGAA
>NZ_JBFUDR010000535.1:0-2225 GCF_056404615.1 Massilia sp. P2_C2
GTCCGTCAAGAAATGCGGCCACATGGGCGGCAAGGTGCTCGTGCCGACGCGCGAAGCCGTCGAGAAGCTGACGGCGGCCCGTTTGGCGGCCGACGTGATGGGCACGCCGACGATCCTTGTGGCGCGCACGGATGCCGAGGCGGCCGACCTGCTGACGGCCGACGTCGACGCGAACGACAAGCCGTTTTGCACGGGCGAACGCACGGTCGAGGGCTTCTTCCGCGTCAAGCCGGGCGTCGACCAGGCCATCGCGCGCGGTCTGGCCTATGCGCCGTACGCCGACCTCGTGTGGTGCGAGACGGGCAAGCCGGACCTGGAATTCGCCAAACGCTTCGCCGATGCGATCCACGCGAAATTCCCGGGCAAGATGCTTGCGTATAACTGTTCGCCGTCGTTCAACTGGAAGAAGAACCTCGATGACGCGACGATCGCCAAGTTCCAGAAAGAACTGGGCGCGATGGGCTACAAGTTCCAGTTCATCACGCTGGCGGGCTTCCATGCGCTGAACTACAGCATGTTCAACCTGGCGCACGGCTATGCGCGCCGCGGCATGTCGGCTTTCGTCGAGATGCAGGAAGCGGAATTCGCCGCCGCCGACAAGGGCTTCACGGCCGTCAAGCACCAGCGCGAAGTGGGCACCGGCTACTTCGACGTCGTCACGCAGACGATCCAGCAGCACCAGAGCTCGACGACGGCGCTGCATGGCTCGACCGAGGACGAGCAGTTCTTCGACGCGCAGAAAGTGGCCTGACACATGTAAAACTTCCTCCACCCATCCTTGTGATGGTCAGCCGCAGTGGCCACAAGCCGCTGCGGCTTTTTTTATTGCTCGGCCGCTTTTGGGGCCGAGGCGTATCTTGGTGGATAATGTCGGTTGGCCCGCATCCGCGTTCGCACCGCAGGCACGCATCATTCAGATTGGAATCAACATGTTCAGCTACCGCCACGCCTTTCACGCTGGTAATCACGCCGATGTCCTGAAGCACTTCATTCAGGTTCAGTTGCACAAATACATGAACCAGAAAGACACGGCCTACACCTATATCGACACCCATGCCGGTGCCGGCGTGTACGCGCTCGACAGCGCGCAGGCGGTCAAGAGTGGCGAATACGTCGACGGCATCGCGCGCCTGTGGGAACGCGACGATCTGCCGCCGGCGCTGGCCGAGTACGTGGACGTCGTGCGCAAGCTGAACCCCAGCGGCAAGCTGCGCTGGTATCCCGGCTCGCCATGGGTGGCCGATGCCGAGGCGCGGCTGGAAGACCGGCTGCGCCTGTTCGAACTGCATCCGGCCGATACCAGGGTGCTCGCGGAAAACGTCCGCAAGCTGGAGGCGCATCATGCCGAGCAGGGCGAGCGGGCGCGCGGCCGCCGCATCCTCGTCGATCATGCGGACGGCTTCCACGGCCTGAAAGCCCTGTTGCCGCCGCCGTCGCGGCGCGCGCTGGTGCTCGTCGATCCGCCGTACGAGGTCAAGCTCGACTACAAGCACGTGCGCGATGCACTCGAGGAGGCGCTCAAGCGCTTTCCCGCCGGCATGTATGCGGTCTGGTATCCGGTGCTGCAACGCATGGAATCGCGCCAGTTCGCCGACCGCCTGAAGCGCCTGCCGGCCAAGGAGTGGCTGCATGTGACCTTGAGCGTTGCGGGTCCGCGTCCGGACGGCAACGGCCTGCACAGCAGCGGCATGTTCATCCTGAATCCGCCTTACACACTGGAAGCGATCCTGCGCGAGACGATGCCTTATCTCGTGCAGGTGCTCGGCCAGGACGCCGGCGCGACCTTCCGTATCGAAAAAGGTACGCAGGTGACGGGCGCGGTGGCGTCGCGCGGCGTTGCGCGCCAGCCGGTGGGCAATGCGCGCCGGGCCAGCCCGCTGTCCGGCGGTGGTAGCCTGCGCCTGCCGGGCCAGGCGTTCGACGACGGTACGCGCATGCGCACGGAAGGCGAGGGCGAACACGGCGGCGCGGCACGTGGACCGCGCACCCAGGGAGAGGGCCGCGATGCCGAGGCAGGCCGGGGCGCACGCAATGCGGGCGGGCCGCGCTCGGCCGGACCGCGCTCGGGCGGGCCGAGCACGCCCCATACGGGCGGTCGCGGCGCGCGCACGGACGCGGACGCGGCGGTAAAAGCAGCGCCGCGCGGCCCGTTCAAGCGCCGTCCCTGATCCGTTTTGGATCTAACGTTTCAGCCGAGCACATCTGTGTCTGAAACGATTTGATAC
>NZ_JBFUDR010000536.1:0-2198 GCF_056404615.1 Massilia sp. P2_C2
GGTCTGTGCATTGGCGAAAACGCTAAAGGAGTTAGGCTCCGATGCTGTTAATAGTGGAAATTTTCTCGAAGGCGTATGCCCTGTGGCTTCCACTTGCAGAAAAAGGTGATCCTGAGGTGCAGGAGGCAATAGCTTTACTACTAGCGAACAAAGTCGTTGTTGGAATTCAGTTTTCGGCTGATGAGCGAGAGGCGGCTACTCGATACTGGATTCTTAGGGCCGTAAAGGGTGGGCAGAAAAGTGCCATTCTATGGCTGTCAGACGCGCCACTTAACGGTTGGCATGGATTCAAGAAAAGTGAAAAAGGCGCCGAATGCTGGAAATTGGTCGCAGTTGGGCAAGCCGTTAATGCTGATTGCGAAAAGTTCGTCGTTGAGTCGTCAGCATCTCACTAAGAGTCGTCGTTTACAGGTCGTAAAATAAGCAACTCGAAGCGGTGTCGGCATTGGCGACGTCACCGTCAAGACCCGCTTGGTTATATGTTTAGTTTCGTGCAGTCATCTGCCTCATTGTGGCTGGCTTTTTGTGGAAAGACTAACTTGGCGACTTGATTGCCAGGTTCAGCGGTCCCGGCATGTAATCGCATCAGGAGTCGGTTGCCTTGGCTCTACATTTGATCATTTTCCCGGCCCCGCTCCCTTGGCAGCGGAAGCCGGCCATTTCCACCCTATCAAGCCGGCAGATCAAACAACAGCAGTTCAACCCCCTCCGCCCGGTCAAACACAACCCGCTCCTCACCCCCAATCTTGAGCGCATCCCCATCCTTCAACGGCACGCCATTGACGGAAACATCCCCGCGAATCACGTGCACATAGGCCAGCCGCTCCCGATCCAGCACATGTTCGACGCGATCGCCTTCGTCGAGAATAGCCGCATACACCGACGCATCCTGATGAATCGTCACCGTCTGCTGCCGCCCATCCCGCGACGCGATCAGCCGCAGCTTGCCCTTTTTGCTTTCGGCGGAAAAATGCTTTTCCTCATAGCCGGGCGGAATGCCTTTGGTATCCGGCTCGATCCAGATCTGCAGGAAGTGCACGGGTGCCGTCTTCGAGCCGTTGAATCTGTGAATCTGTCGTCGGCGAACGGATGCAGCCAGGCTTACATCGTCGACATCAATGGGGACGGTCTCCCGGATATTCTGGTGATCGGGAATAGCTGCTCGGGCGGAACAGATACCGCCTACATCAATAAAGGCGATGGATCGTTCACGCCGAATCCGGTGTCGGGTGTGACCCTGAAAAGGTCGCAGCAGCAGATGATCAGGGATTCGAGTGGCTCACCCTTGGGTTTGTCCTATGGTTTGAATTACAATTTTCTGGACGTCAATGGCGACGGCAAGGTTGACGTCGTCGTGACCGAAGCTGCCGGGCCGTTATACGCGGGCGGTCCCACGCAATCTTGTTCGGTGAGTAACTGCACATCGATTTATTACGGCGACGGCACCGGTAAATTCACCAATGCTTCCTACACCGGCAATGGCATGTTTTCACAGACCGATCCACTCGATCCGGCTGTTGGMGATGYGGACGGCGACGGCGTCGACGACCTTAGTGTTTTCGTCCGGGCCGGCAGCGATGGCGTGTCATCCACCGCGATATCGGTGGCCCGTTCGCGTGGGGATGGCACATTCGAAAGCCTCGGTACCCCATACGTAATGCCTCCGTCGACGAGCATCCCCGCCGGAACGTATCTGACGGGGTTCGTCAGCTCCGCCGGGTCATGCCGGTCGGGCGGCTTTATCGATTACAACGGCGGCGGCAAACGAGGCTGCTTGTCGGGCAGCGACACCCAGGGCGCCAATACGYTGAGTGGGCTGACCAATTTCAATATCAATGGGGCCAATGACATATTGGGCTCGAAAGACGGCACCATTGGCGTGGACATCTTCGATGCCAACGGCGATGGACGTCAGGACATTTTGAAATGGCACAGCGATGCGACCAAGAACGCCCTGTACTTGAGCAATGGCGACGGCACCTTCAGTCTGTCGAGCACGTTCAATCTGGGCGGTGCGACGCCCATCCAGTTGCGAAACGCGAATTTCGGCTATGTCCTCGGTGATTTTACCGGCCATGGCGCCGTTGAGATATTGAGGCTCGCCAGTGCGCCTTCGGCTGGCACTGCCACCAGCAACCTCTTGTTGACCAAGAGCGATGCAACGCCGCCGGACCTGATGAATTCAGTCACGTCGGGTA
>NZ_JBFUDR010000537.1:0-2174 GCF_056404615.1 Massilia sp. P2_C2
GCGCCGGGTCGCGCGGCCGGCGTGGCGGCGGGCACGGCCCCGTCCGCGCTGGCGACGGCCARCTCGATCCAGAACACGCTGCCCACGCCCGGGCTGCTGGTGACGCCGATCTCGCCGCCCATCAGCTCCACGAGACGGCGCGTCACCACGAGGCCGATCCCGGTCCCTTCCTGCGTACCGCCTTCCTGGCCGAGGCGGTTGAATGGCTGGAACAGGCCCGCCACCTGTTCCGGCGACAGCCCCATGCCGGTGTCCTGCACGGACAGGCGCAGGCGCTGCGGCGCCGGGCGCGCGCAGTCGACGACGACGGCGCCGCCTTCGCGGTTGTACTTGACGGCGTTCGACAGCAGATTCAGCAGCACCTGCTTCAGGCGCGTGCGGTCGGCCTGCACGCGCGCCGCCGGCGCTTCCGGGAACAGCACGCGCACGCCGCGCGCGGCCGCCAGCGGCGCGATCATCCCCTGGCATTCGGCCAGCACGTCGGAGAGCGGCACCGGTTCCATCGACACACTCAGGGCGCCCGACTCGACCTTGGCCAGGTCGAGGATTTCGTTGATCAGGGTGAGCAGGTGCCGGCCCGACTTCAGGATGTGGCCGGAGAATTCCAGCTTCTGCTCCGGCGTCGTCGGCATGTCCTTCGATGCGAGGATCTGGGCGAACCCGAGGATGGCATTGAGCGGCGTGCGCAGCTCGTGGCTCATCGACGACAGGAACGCCGACTTGGCCTGGTTGGCGTTGCGCGCTTCCCCGATCGCCAGCTCCAGCTCGGAATTCGCCAGTTCCAGCTGGGCCGTGCGCTCCTGCACGCGCGCCTCGAGCCGCTCGTTCAGGCGCATCACTTCCTGCTGCGCGCGCGCCCGCTCCTGGGCCTCGCGCGCGATCGCGCGGTTCGAGTCTTCCAGCGCGCGCGTCCTCTGCTCGATCTCGCTCAGCATGGCGTTGAAGGAATCGACGAGTTCCGCCGCCTCGTCCTCGCTGATGCGCGGCGCGCGGCGCGAATAGTCGCGCCGCGCCACGACCTCGCGCGCGATGTTCGTGATGGCGTCGATGGGCGTCGTGATCGTGTGGCCCAGGCGGCGCACGAGCAGCCAYGCGGTGAACAGCGCCAGCACCGTGACGCAGGCACAGATGACGAGGTAGTCGCGCATGCGCACCACCAGCTGGTTCTGCGAGCGCAGGTAGACGGTGCCGAGCAGGTCGCCGTTCTCGCTGATCGGCTTGTACAGCACCAGTTCGTCGCCATCCCTGGCATACGTTTCCTTGCCGCCCCGCTGGACCAGCTTGCCGCCTTTGGCCGGACGCACCGGGAACGTATTGGTTTCGCCAGGCGCCAGGTAGGTCGCGAACAGGGCGCCGTGTTCGTCGTAGATGGCGGCGGCGCGCACCGTGGGCCGGCTGCGCAGCATGGCCAGGTTTTCGCGTGCCAGGCGCGCGTCGTCGAAGGCCAGCGCGGCCGACGTCATATGGCCCACCAGTTCCGCCTGCGTCGCCAGGTCGGTCAGCAGCGCGTGCCGGTAGCTGCGCAGGTCGTAGGCGACGACGGAGCCCATCGAGACGGCCAGCGCCGCGAGCGTCGTGGACATCACGATCATGACCAGTTTTTCGCGGATCGAGCGGCGGCGCAGCATGGTCGTCACCACGTGGCGAGACGGTAAGGACGGGCCGGACGTGCGGCTGCGAACGACAACGCCATCACGGGAATGCCGGCCCCGGATGGTCATGCGCGAAACGGTCGGGCGGCATGCGAGGTCCTGGTTCGGTCTATGAACAACAATGCGGGAAGACGGGGAGGATAGCAGCACGACCGGAATTGATGTCGCACAGAACGACAAAAACTATTACCACTGGCAAACACACTGGTTTTGTGCAAATGCTGGACGCACCACCTCGAGCATGGCTTTCCGTTAAGATTCCGCTGCCGCACGCCGGTCAGGCGCGCTAGAATGGACCCGAGCGCGCAGCGGACCGGCCCGACCGGCGATCCGCGCCCGACACACGGCGGCGCGCCCACGATGATCCTGGAGACCCTGGCGACCCGACCGGCCGCCATCACAACAAGGAGCGACACGTGACGAACGACATCATCGACCTGGCCACCCGTGTGGGCCGGGCTCTCGAAGCCAAGGGCCTGCTGCTGGCCACCGCGGAATCCTGTACCGGCGGCGGCGTCTCCC
>NZ_JBFUDR010000538.1:0-2149 GCF_056404615.1 Massilia sp. P2_C2
TGTTCCGCGCTTAATGTTATCTCGGGCAAGAATGACAGTGGAAAGTCAAATGTTCTGAGAGCATTAAATCTTTTCTTTAATGAAGAAACCGATTGGAAAAGCAGGCTAGATTTTTATCATGATTTTTCTGTTCATCGATTAGATGAGGTTCGTAAGGAGTCTATTAAAGGGAAGCAATTTATCTCAATTGAAATTGAATTCCTGCGGCCCAATTCTTATGCTGGTAGCTTACCCCCAACCTTCTCTGTGACGCGAAACTGGCTGAGGGATGGAACGCAGTATCATGAATCTTCAAATTTGGAAGTTCTTGACAGAGCTGGAAAATTACCTTCTAGTCTTTCAACAGCTCGGCGTGGATTGCAGACTTTTCTAAATAAGATATATTATGAATATGTTCCTGCAATAAAGGATCGCGCATACTCTCGACACCTACTTTCGCGTCTCCAAAAAGCGCTTCTTGATTCCACATTGGAAGACTCTACAGGGATTCCTAGGCTGGCAGGCAACTTGGCCAAAACAATTCAAAAGCAAGTTAGTGAACTTCAAGATGATTTTTTCTTGGCCACAGGACTTTCTACTGCGTTTGAACCACCTAAGCAGCTTTCTGAACTATTTCAAGCTTTTCAAGTCRCTACCGGTAATAGTACAGATCAGGCCATCCCACTTAGTTCTCGTGGAGACGGAATTCAGGCTAGATATTTGTCGTCAGTTCTCAACTATATTGCAGAAAAAAGTAATAAGTTCTTTGTTTGGGGTTTTGAGGAGCCAGAGAATTCTCTGGAATTTAGATATGCGGAAGAGCTGGCTATAGATTTTCAGGAGCGGTACTCAAAGAAATCACAAATATTTGTGACGACGCACTCGCCGGCTTTTGTTTCTGCGTCCTCGGGAGACGTCTCGTGCTTTCGAGCCTTCCAAGATAATCAGAAAACTGTGCTAGTAAATCTTGCGAATCCAAGAAACGGTAACAATCATCAGTATGAGCTTAACCATGAATTAGAGGTTCTGAAAATACAAAAACAAGTCCATGATTTCTATGCGACTCAGTTGGAAGATCTTCGCCTAGTGGAAAACGCAAGAGCGGCAGCTGAGCAGGAGTTGAAGGATTCAAAGAAATCTCTATTATTGGTTGAAGGTAAGACTGATAAGAAAATTATTGAAATTGCTTGGAAGAAGCTCAAATCTGTTGCGATACCATTCCGTATTCGTGTTGCTGATCCTGCCGCCGATGGAACTACCGGAGGAACGGGCATGCTTTCCAAGACTATAGAAGGAATTCACCCTGATGACGGTCGTTGTTGCGTAGCGTTATTTGATCAGGATAATGAGGGAATGAAAGGGTACGACTCGCTTAGTAAGAATTTTATTAAATTAAAAGGAGTTGACGGAGTAAAGGTTCATTCAAATAAAGTTTCGTATGCAATGTTGCTCCCTGCTCCTTCTTTCAGAGCTGAATATGTCGCAGCAAAAAATCATATGATTGAGTTCATGTTTACAGATGAGGTGTTGCACAAAAAGGTGGATGGAGTAGGACTTCAATTCAAGAAGCCAGTAACGAATTTGGTCATAAACGGAGTTCCAGTAACTGATTCTTCTCAATATTTGCTGCCTGGTGTCGATRGGGGATTCGCGGCATTTCGAAAGATTCACAACGGAAAAGAGCACTTCGCCGAAAACGTTGTCCCAACACTAGGTAAGGTTGACTTCTCCGAATTTGAGGAATTGTTTTCTATTTTAGAGTCAATTCCCAATTTTTTTGTTTAGATTGAGAGCTCGTTTGACGCTGGCAGTTAATCTTGATTTTAAAAGAATCGGCTCCAATATGCATTTCGGTTAAAAAAGGAGCGGAGTGCAGTGCGGCTGTATTTAAATGCTGACGGCATCGGATTCTGCTCTTCACCATTGTTGATAGGTTGAAATATAGACTTTGTGGCAAACGATTTGGCGTTCAAGTAGGCCGTCAAGGTGATTGAACGAGGGCCAAGTGGATGAGCGTACTGGCTGTGGCGTGGTCATCACACCTCGGTGGGTCGGCCATCCCATTTCCCATCACACATGCATGCATGAAAAGTTGTCAACAGCGCGTAAACCCGCGTAGAATGCAGGCAACGCGGGTGTAGCTCAATGGTAGAGCAGAAGCTTCCCAAGC
>NZ_JBFUDR010000539.1:0-2144 GCF_056404615.1 Massilia sp. P2_C2
CCGATGCCGTTAGCGTGTGCGCTTCGGCAGGTTTTCCAGGCGGATGATGACGTCGACGGGTTGGCGCAGTTTCAGCGCAGGCACCGCGAGCAATTGTTCGCGGTCGACGTCCGGTGCGCCGGCCCGGTTCGCCCCGCCGTCGCGCCGCAGTTCGCCCCGTTCCAGGCCCATCGCCGTGCTGAGATTCTTCAGCGTGTCCGGCGTCGCGCCCATCAGCCCGCCCACGCGCCGTCCGCCCGCGGCCGCCATCACGTCGGCCTGGCGGCGCGCGTCCTGGATGGCCTGCGTCAAGAGTTCGTCGTGGATCGTGTCCATATCGGTGCGGTCGAATCCGGACGCGAAGCCGTCGAGGTTCGGCTTGCCCAGCAGCCCACCCGCCAGCGCGGCCCAGTTGGCCACATTGCGCACGTTGATGTGGACGTCGCAGCGCAGCTCGTACACGGGCGCGCCGTTCGCGGCCCGCTCTTCCTTGCGGATGCCCTGGCGCACCTCGCGCACGGTGAGGTCGTCGTCGGCGATGCCCAGCTGCCGCGCCAGGTCGCGCACTTCGCCCACGCGCGCTTCGAGAACGGCGCGCGCGGCGGCCGGGTCGGCGTCGGGCGCGACGACCTCGAAATCGAGGCTGGCGATGTCGGGCACGACGGCCAGGAAGGAACTTCCCGTGACGTGCACGAACGGATAATCGGGGACGGACGCCGCGCCGGCGCCGCCCGAGGCAAGCGTGAGGACGAGGACGGCAATGCGCAGACGGGTATTCAGCATGAAGGCTCCGATGAAGTAGACAGCCATGTCTATGTTAGCCCTTCACGCGACGCCGACACAAGCCGCAGCGATCGAAATAAACTTGTAGACAACCTGATCTAGACGAGTTAGTCTAGTTTTATCGACAACGTTCCAAGAGTCCGTCATGGCCAAATCGCCCGCCCCGCCAAAGCCCACGCCCGCCGAACTGGATTTGTTGCAGGTGCTGTGGCCGCTCGGCGCCGCCACGGCGCGCCGGGTCCACGAAGAAATCGTCAAGGCGCGCCCGGACGTGACGTACGCGACCGTGCTCCGCCTGATGCAGATCATGCACGGCAAAGGTTTACTGATCCGCGACGAGAGCGAACGGTCTCACGTCTACGCACCGGCCCACGCCCAGGAATCGCTGCAGACGAATCTGCTGAAGGACTTGATGCAGCGCGCCTTCGCCGGGTCGGCCAAGGCGCTGGTGCTGGCCGCACTCAAGAGCGGCATCTCGAAAAAGGAGCGCGATGAAATCGAACAACTGCTGAAAGACGGAGACGAACAATGAGCGCCGGGCTCGTCGACGGATTGCTGTCGGTATTGCTGCCCACGAACCTGCTCGCGCCACTGCCGTCGCACTTGCCGGACGTCTGGCTCGCGCGGCTGTCCACGCTGCTGTCCACATTGTCGCACTCGTTTGTCACGAGCCTCGGGTGGGCGCTGCTGCACTTCGTCTGGCAAGGCGCATTGATCGGCTGCGCGACGGCCGTGCTGCTGGTGGCGCTGCGCAATGCACGGCCGGAACGCCGTTACGCCGTCGCGTGCGCGGCCCTGCTCCTGTGCTTTGCCTGGCCGGCGGCCGACTTCGCCATGTTGCTGCTGGCCGACCGCGACGTGCAGGCCGCGCGTATGTTGCCGCTGGCGTCCGCGCCGGCTGCCGTGCTGCGCGACGCGGCCGGGCTGTTCGCATGGCTGCAGCGGCATCTCGACTGGATCGTGGGCGCGTGGGCAGCATGCGCGGCGGCGCTCGGGTTGCGCATGGCGCTGGGGTTGGTGTGGGTCGGACGGGCCACGCAAGAGCGCGGCGCGTCCGGCGGGCAGCGCCCGGATGAGCGCGCCGAGGAACGCGTCTGGCAGGCCCGGCTGGTCCAACTGGCCGCCCGCTGCGGCATCGACCGCCGCGTGCGCCTGCGCATCGTCGACAGCCTCGCGAGCCCCGTCACGGCCGGCTTCTGGCGGCCTGTCGTGTTCGTGCCGGCCGCCCTCGTGACGGGCATGCCGCCGCAGTTGCTGGAGGCGCTGCTGGCGCACGAGCTGGGCCACGTCCGCCGCCACGACTATGTCGTCAACCTCGTGCAGAACGWGATCGAGGCCTTGCTGTTCTATCACCCGGCCGTGTGGTGGATCTCGCGCCGCAT
>NZ_JBFUDR010000540.1:0-3020 GCF_056404615.1 Massilia sp. P2_C2
TGTTCAGCACATAGACATGGGTAACACTTGTCTAGAGACATAGGTAACACCTTTTATGATCATTGCACAGCTAACAATCGGAGCGTGCAATGCCTTGGAAGGAGAGTTCCCGAATGTCTTCTCGTCTTGAATTTGCTCGCCTGGCGACTGCACCTGATGTGAATATGCAGGCCCTTTGCCAGTCTTTCGGCGTCAGCCGTAAGACTGGCTACAAGTGGCGTGATCTGTATTTGAAACATGGTACAGAAGGGTTGGAAGACCGGTCCCGCCGTCCGCATTCATCGCCCAAACGCAGTACCGACGAACTGGAAGCGGCGGTTGTAGCACTGCACGATAAGCATCCATGCTGGGGAGCGCGCAAGCTCAAGGCGCTACTGCCAGAAAAATTCGGCACGCCGCATCCCAACACTATCTCGGCCATTTTGCGTCGCCACGGCAGGCAATTGGTGCCGCATGCAGATGTGACCAATGCGGCAAAGGGGCGCTTCGRACACGAGGCGCCGAACCAGCTCTGGCAGATGGACTTCAAGGGCCATTTTGCACTGACCGACGAGAAGGCCGGACGCTGTCATCCGTTGACGATCCTGGATGACCACTCGCGATTCTCTGTCTGTCTGACCGCTTGCAAGGGAGAGGATGGACAGACGGTAAAGGACGTGCTGACGCAGACGTTTCGCACCTACGGCATGCCCGAGCGGATCACCTGTGACAACGGCACGCCTTGGGGTACCGGCGGCCATGGCTCGCTGTCCCGGCTTGAAGTCTGGCTCATCCGATTAGGCATTCGAGTCGGGCACAGCACGCCGTATCATCCACAAACGCAAGGCAAAGCCGAGCGGTTTCACCGAACGCTCAAACGTGAGCTCCTCAACCGTTTTGGCTTCACCTCGCTTCGTGCATGCCAGGAGGCCTTCGACCTCTGGCGCGACCAATACAATCAGGTTCGGCCGCACGAAGCGCTGGAGCAAAAGACGCCCTCGACCCGCTACACGCAAAGTGCTCGCCTCTTTCCCGCCGAACTACCGCCCGTCGAGTATGACGAAGGCGAGACTGTACGCACCGTACGCCGCCACGGCCAAATCAACTACAAAGGCGGCGTGTACTTCGTCGGCGAAGGACTGTATCAAGAAAGCGTCGCCATCCGACCGACAGAAAAGGACGGCGTGCTAAAGATCATCTTTTGCCATAAAGAGGTCGGCCAAATCGACCTCACCGCCGCTAAAATGACGACCAGGTAGTGTCACCCATGTCTCTAGACATGTGTTACCTATGTCCCTGTGCTAAACACACCCCTGTGCCCACGCGCACGAGCAGGTCGCAGCCGCGCGCCTGCGCCAGGTCGAGCAGGGCGCGGCCGTGGTCGCCTTCCGCCGCGGCCAGCAGGCTGTCCGCCGGTACGCCATGGCGCCCCAGCCAGCCCTGGAGCTCGTCCAGCTGTTCGCGATATGCATGATGCGCGGTGCCTGCCAGGTCGGCGATCGTGACGGCGCCCGCGCCCTGCAGCAGCGGCAGCGCGGCGGCGAGCGCGAACGCGGCTTCCTTGCTGCCGTTCCACGCCAGCAGCGCGCGGGTGGGCACGGCGGCCGGCGTGTCGCACCGGGGCAGGACGAGCACCGGGCGGGCAGACTTCAGGATCACATAGTCCGGGATACGCACGACGCTACCCGCCGGCGCTTCGTCGGGATCGTCCTGGCTGACGACGACCAGGTCGGCGAAGCGCGCCAGCAGGGCCAGGCCGTCGTCGGGCTGGTCGGACACGAGGCGCGGGTCGCAGGCGACGCCGACGTCTGCCGCGATCGCCGTGCAGGCGTCCAGGGCGCGCCGGGCGTTATCGGCGAGCGGTTCGAAACAGCTGGCGGCGAGCGTGTCCGGGCGATTGTCGAAACCATCCGGGAACACGGCGCGGGAGATGCCGGTGAACGCGGCGCCCAGCAGCATGGCGCCGTGCGCGCGCGCGAGCGTGGCGGCGTAGCGGATGCGCGCGGCCGCGTGACGCGAGCCGTCGGCGTGGACGAGGATGGTCTTGTAGGCCATGGCCGTGCTCAGTGCACGCTCAATGCGCGCGCGGCCGGGCGCTGGCGCGAGCGCACGCGGCGCCGCTGCGCCGTCGTCATCGGGTGTTCGGCGACGTGCGCGTTGGCGACATGCGCGTTGGCGACATGCGCGTCGGCGACATGCGCGTCCATCGTGTGTGCGTGCGCGACGTGCGCGGCGGCCGGGTCCCACGGGAGCGCCAGCACGGCGTCGAGCGCGTCGGCCACCTGCCGGCCCAGCGCGATGTCGCCGCCTTCGACCTGGGGCAGCGTGCGGTGCAGCGCGCACAGGATCACGGCGCGGTCCGCGCGGCGCGGATGCAGGCCGGCGTCGCCCAGCAGTTCCAGCAGGGTTTCCTCGTGCCGGAAACCGGCTTCCACGGCCGTGACGATGGCCGGGAAGTCGTGCATGAAGACGTCGTCCGGTTGGGCGCGCAGGGCCGCGACGCGGGCGCACAGGTCACGGCGGCATCGTCGCAATGCGATGAGCGGGGCGATAGCTGGAGAGGCGAAATGCATGATAGACCTCAAATTCGTGTCGATGAGGAGCAGTGTGTTGGGCTCAGCCGATTTATTGTTTGATCTGCATCAAAAACGGCTGATTCCGCCGTAAAAATATCAGTGTGCTAACAGCACGGGGAGCGTCATTGTGTGCAGGATCGTCTCCGTCACGCCGCCCAGCACGATCTCGCGCAGGCGCGGGTGCCCGTAGGCGCCCATCACAAGCAGGCCGGCACCCAGGCCCGCCGCTTCCGCCAACAGCGCTTCGCCCACGTCGGGCGCGAGCGGGCGGCGTCCGCAACGCGCGGTTACGCCGTGCCGGCCCAGCCACGCGCCCAGTGCGGCACACGGGTCTTCCACGATGCCGGCCGGGGCATCTGCGCCGCCGAAGTCGACCACGGTCACCCGCGAGGCGGCGCGCAGCAGCGGCAGGGCACCCGTCACGGCCCGCGTCGCTGCGCGGCCGCCGTCCCACGCGACCAGCGC
>NZ_JBFUDR010000541.1:0-2115 GCF_056404615.1 Massilia sp. P2_C2
GCTCCTTTAGCTCCGGACGAACCAACGTTCATACCCATGGTGTTTCCTTTCAAATCTTGGGAACCGGCGTGACAGGGTTCAGACCCTGTCACGCCGAAGGGTTGCGTCCTGGAGGATCAGCCCCTGTCAGGCGGTTCGGTGATGAAGCCGACCTTCTGAATCCCGGCACGCTGGGCCGTATAAAGCACGCGGCCGATCGCTTCGTAGCGGGTTTGCTGGTCGCCACGAATCTTCACTTCCGGCTGCGGCACTTTCACCGATTCCTTGGCCAGGAAATCGAACAGTTCATCGGTGTTTGCCAGGTGCTTCTGGTTCCAGTACATCTCGCCATCCTTGTTGACGACGATGTTCACGTCTTCCGGCGTGGTCTTCACAACCTGGTTGGTCTCGATCGGCAGGTTAATCTTCTGCAGGTGGAGGACAACCGGGCTGGTGATCAGGAAGATGATCAGCAGAACCAACATCACGTCCACGAGGGGCGTGGTGTTGATCTCTGACATGACGGTATCTTCGTCTCCGCTATCGGAGCCAACACTCATGCTCATGGTTTAGCCAACCTTTTTAGCAGCGGCGCCTTGTGCACGTGCGGCTTCCGACGTGTGCATTGCGCCCGAGATCAGGACCGAGTGCACGTCAGCGCTGAACGAGCGGACGTCTTCCATTGCGGTCTTGTTACGACGGACCAGCCAGTTGTAGCCCAGAACGGCCGGAACTGCAACGAACAGACCGAATGCGGTCATGATCAGTGCTTCACCCACCGGACCTGCCACTTTGTCGATCGACGCGTTACCGGTCATACCGATGTTGGTCAGTGCGTTGTAGATACCCCAGACGGTACCGAACAGACCGATGAACGGTGCGGTCGAACCGACGGTTGCCAGGAACGACAGGCCGTCCGTCAGGCGCGACTGGACTTTGTCCACGGCGCGCTGGATCTGCATGGTGACCCAGCTCGACAGGTCGATCTGCTCGAGCAGGGCGCCGTCGTGGTGCTGGGTTGCCTTGGTGCCGGTTTCAGCGATGAAACGGAACGGCGAGCCTTCGGTCAGTTGAGCCGAGCCGGCGGCGATCGACGGTGCTTTCCAGAACTTCTGGTTGGTTTCCTTCGACTGCTTGAAGATCTTCATCTGGTCCAGCAGTTTGGTAACGATGATGTACCAGGAACCCATCGACATGATCGCCAGGATGATCAGGGTGCTGCGCGAGACGACGCCGCCTTCCCACACGGCGGAGATGCCGAACGGGTTCTCGACTTCTTCCTTCTTGGCTTCGCCGCCAGCTGCCGGAGCCGCSGCTGCCGGTGCCGAAGCGGCAGCGTCGGCTGCCGGTGCTGCTGCATCAGCGGCCGGTGCCGCGGCCGGGGCGCTCGCTGCTGCCGAAGCCGGGGCGTCGGCGAAGGCCGGGGCGGACACCAGTGCCGATGCCGCAGTGACCGAGAACAGGAGAGCCGCTACGGTAGCGGACAAACGGGTATTCTTAAACATGCTTCCTCCAAAAATTTAAAATGAACAGTTCGCTGAACAAATGACAACGAATCATGCGTTGAGACGATACGCTGTCTTGGTTAATCCAGCTGCCAGACGTACTGTACCGGCTGCCAAGACTCGATGGGCTGGCCGTTCTCGGTTGCCGCCTTGAACCGGCACTTGCCCAGGGCCACCAGAGCAGCCTTATCCAGGTCGCGGAAGCCGCTAGTTTTCGTGACCTTGGAATCCTTCACACTACCGTCTGCACCAATCAGGAACGAAATGGTCGACACACCCGTTTCTTCGTTACGCTGCGACGACTTCGGATATTCCGGCTTCGCGCACGAATTGAAGTCTGCGACTGCCGGGGTCCGGGCCGGGCCTGCCGGCTTGGCTGCCGGAGCGGGCGGAGCCGACGGTTGCGGCAATGCCTTCTGAAGTTCCGTCGTCTGCGGCTTGGCCTGCGTCGTGTTAGCGATCACATTCTGCTGCGGCGGCGGGGTTTGCACCTGCACTTCCACCGGCGGGATGAACGGCGGAGGCGGGGCCTTCATTTCCGGCGGCGGCGGCGGCGGGGGCGTCTCCGGCGGTGGCGGCGGTTTCACGTCTTCAATGATCTTGGTCTCCACTGCCTCGGCCATCTTGCTGA
>NZ_JBFUDR010000542.1:0-2112 GCF_056404615.1 Massilia sp. P2_C2
TGTGGAGGGAGACACGGGCGTGGAGGCGGCAGTGGCCGCAGGTGGCGCCGCCGGCACGGTCCGTTCGTGCAGCAGCTTGCCGCTGGCCGCATACACCGCGGCCAGGGCCACCAGCAGCGCGATGGCCAGGCCAAGCGGGCTGCCAGCACGCGTCGACCGCGGCGCGGCGTGGCGGCCCTGCGCATGCTTCCAGCCGGTCAGCATCGGCTTGATCAGGTCGCGCTTCTTGACCAGTAAATAGAACGCGATTGCCAGGATGTGCAATCCCAGCAGCACGAGCAGGACGTTCGACAGCTGGTGGTGCAGGCCCGTCAGGCTGTCGGAGCGGGCTTTTTCGACGAGGCCGGACAGCGGGCCGTCGAACGCGATGTCGTCGTTGGAAAACAGGCCCGTGCCGGCCTGCACGGCCAGCAGCGCGAGGAGACCGAACACGGACAGCGCGCCGAGCGGGTTGTGGCCCACGCCATGCCAGCGGCCCGTCAGGTAGGCACGCAGGCGGGAAGGCGTCGGCGCGAAGCTCAGGAAGCGCGCATGGGTCGAGCCGACGACGCCCCACACGACGCGAAAAGTGACCAGCCCGACGATCGCGAGACCGGCGCGGCCATGCCAATCCATCCAGTCGCCCCCGAGCTTGGCCGTGACGAAGGCCACCAGCACGGCGACCACGAGGGACCAGTGGAAGATGCGGACCGGCAGGTCCCACAGGCGGATGCGGGTGACGCCCGGCACCGCGGCCGGGACGCGGGTCGGGCCGAGGGTGGTGGCGATGTCTGCCTTGGCGGTACGGTAATTCATGTCGGGGCCCGCTGCGGGTTACTTCGCCAGCGCCGCGGCCGGTGCCGGGGCGGCGGCCGGTGCCGCGGGCGGCTTGATGTGCTCGACCACGCCGCCCTGTTCCTCATAGTCCTGCGTACCGACTGCGCCCGCCACTTTGAAGCCGCGCAGCGTCAGCAGGTCACCGGCCGCGCCGGCGCGGTGAGCGCGGTTCGACACGGTCACGATCTGCCGGTCCTTCGGGATGTACTTCAGGTATTTCTCGAGGTCGGCGTTCTGGATGCTCAGGAACACGGGGAACGAGCCCTTGGACGGCAGTTCGTCCGGACGGCGCACGTCGAGCACGAGCACCTTGCCCGGCTGGAGCAGCAGCGCGTCGACGTCGGCGCGGGAGAGCTGCTTCGTCTTGTACGTCCAGGGCTGGGATGCGGCGGCAGGCGATCCTGGTGCGGCGGCCGGCGCGGCCGGCGTACCGGACGCCGGCCCCTGCTGTGCGAACGAGGCCGCGCCGGCGAGGATCAGTGCGGCGGCGATGGTGGTCTTGAGGATGTTCATGGGGATTCTCTTTCGTTGCTGTCGTTGTTGTTCAGGCGTGGCGGCGGCCGTGGTGGCCTGCCGCTCCGTCTTCATCTTTGCAAACACCGTGCCAATCGATCCGCCCCGGATATGCGGGCACTACGCCGCAAAAGGCTGCTGGCTATTGAACCGTCTGCTGGAAAGCGAACAGTACGCCGCCCGCACTGTTCGCAATCCAGCAGTCGCACAAACGGCGGTAAAGACAGGCCGTCCGTGCAAGGAAGCCCGGTAAATCAAGGGTTTGGAGGAGGGAAAGCGTTGCGGGGCCGGGCTGGCGCGATAGTTGCAAAGAGAAAGGCGAGAGCAGGAATCCAACCCAAGCACATCCACTTTCAGGATCAGCCAGACAATGAGGGAGTCAGTCAAATGAAAAGCAAGGCCTTGTATCTTGCCGTCGCCTTGAGCTTCACGGCGGCGGTCGTTTCCGCCGCGGACCAGGACAAACCGGCCGCCGCGCCGGTGAAGGACGCGCCTGCCGCCGCGTCCGCGTCCACGAAGGCGTGGGCCTATGCGCCGGTCGCCGCGCCGGCCGAGCCCGCAGTCAAGCAAAAGAAATGGGTACGCACGCCCGTCGACGCCTACGTGCTCGCCAAGCTGGAAGCGAAGGGCATCAAGCCGTCGCCGGAAGCGGACCGCGCCACGTTCATCCGCCGCGCCACGCTCGACGCGTGGGGCATCCTGCCGACGCCCGAGGAAGTGAAGGCCTTCGAGAACGACAAGTCGCCGGACGCCTACGAGAAGCTGGTCGACCGCCTGCTGGCC
>NZ_JBFUDR010000543.1:0-2094 GCF_056404615.1 Massilia sp. P2_C2
ACCGAACGGGCCCTGCAGGACCGAACGGGCCCTGCAGGCCCTGGCCGCTGTCCGGCTGGTCGAAGCTGGTGTAGCTGACGCTACGGTATTTGCCGTTGGTGGCGCTGATGACGTTACCGTTGTCGTCGTAGCCGTAGCTGGCGGTGTAGCTGCCCGCCACGCTGCGCACCGCGTGCGGCTTGCTGCCCGCACCGCCACCCGGCGCCACGTAGCTGAAGGTGCCGACGTCACTCTTGCTGATCAGCTGCCCCACGGCGTTGTACTGCAGGTTGACGGTGCGGCTGAGGTTGGGGATGGCCGGTGCGCTTACCGTGTAGCTGGTCAGGCGGTTGAGCGCGTCGCCATAGACGAAGCTCTCGCTCACCGCGCCGGTGCTGACACCGCCGCTTTCGTCGCCGTTGTCATCCACCCGGCCCATGAGATTGTTCAGGCTGTCCCAGGTGTAGTGCTGGGACAGTACCTTGGTCGGGCTGGCCGCAAGGCCGGTGGCGAGGTCGGTCACCCGGCCGGTGTTGGCGTCGAAGACGGCCTTGGCGGTCACACTGTTGGCGCCACCGCCGTCGCTGCCGTAGACCTGTTGTTCCGCCTGGCCGCGGGCGTTGACGACCCGGCTTTGCCACAGCACGCTGCCCGCCGCCAGGGTGACGCTGGCCGCCCGCCCGCCCTGGGCGTCGGGCAGAGGTGCGACGTTGGCGGTGGTCCCCAGCAGCAGTTTTTCCAGCCAGCCGCCGGTGGTGTAGGCGTAGGTCACCTTCACGCCGGTCGGATAGGTTTGCGAGGACAGGCGGCCGGTGCTGGCCTCGTAGCTCACCGCGCTGATGAAGCTGGGGCCGTTCGTGACGGTGGTGCGGCTGCTGGTGGGGCGCCCCTTGTCATCGTAGGCGTACTGGTGGCTGACATTGTTGGTGGCGCTGCTCTGGCACAGCTTGCCTTTGCCCAGGGCCGGGTTGGCGGCCATGCACGAGCTGCCGTCGGCGTTCCTGTCATAGCGCCAGGTGCTGGTGTATTCGGGCTCGACACGGCTGGTCACGCGGCCCAGCACGTCATAGACCATCGTGGTCTGGGTGCCGCCCCTGGCCTGGTTGGGACTTTGTTCCCACACCAGTTCGCCCAGCGCGTCGTAGGCGTAGTTCCACACGCCCATGTCCGGGTCTTGCAGCTGGGTCTTGCGGCCGCGGTAGTCATAGACCAGCGCGGTCGCGTTGCCCGTTGCGTCAATGGTCTTGACCAGGTTGCCGAACGCGTCGCGCTGGTGGATCAGGGTGGCGCCGGCGGCATCGGTCACGACAGCCAACTGGCCGAGGGCGTTCTTTTCTTCGATGCGCTGCTGGCCCTTGTCGTTGAACGTGGTGGTCTTTTGCCCGCTGTAGGTAAAACGGGTCACGGCCACGGTACGGCCGCCGAAGTTGGGGCCGTAGCCCATCGTAGTGTGCGTGCTGTTGCCCTTCGGGTCGGCCACGAATACGAAGGTGGAGCGTCCGAGTGCGTCCACTTGCACCCAGGTCAAGCCGACATCGTTGCTGCCGGTCGTGTTCGAACTCAGGGTGCTGGCGAAGTAAGGTTGGGTTTGCTGGACCTTCACACCGTACTGGTCGTACGTGCTGTCGGCGTAGATCGGCACGCGGGCGAAGGAGCTGCTCTGTGCGCTGCCGTCGAAGCTTTCCGTGACACGGCGGATTTCCCGGCCCAGCGTGTCGGTGTAGATGCGCTGGTACGGGCCCATCGCCACGCCACTGGCGTCCAGCGGCACGCTGTGCACGAACATCATCGTGTCGGGCAGGAGTTCTCCGTTCGGGGGCGTGGGGCAGTTCAGGGGGTCGCCGTTGGCGGTACTGCTGTTGCTGCTGGTGTCCACGCCCTGCCCGGCGATGATGCAGTAGGCCGTGACGACGCTGGTACCGTCCGCGTGCAACTCGCGCGTGACGCGTCCGAAGTCGTCGTATTGCCAGCTGGTCGTCAGGCTGTTGGGGCCTGTGAGGCTGAGCATGACGCCAAAGCGCGGGTCGTAGCTGCGGTTCTCGCTGAAGGCCAGCCCGGCGGGGTCCACGGTCTGGGTGGTGGCGAACAGGCCTGCGGGAATGTTGACGTTGACGT
>NZ_JBFUDR010000544.1:0-2079 GCF_056404615.1 Massilia sp. P2_C2
GCGCGCAGGCGCCCTGCTCTCTCCGCCAAACAAAAAAGGCCCCATCGGGGCCTTGTTTGTTTGGCGGAGAGGGTGGGATTCGAACCCACGGTACGGTCACCCGTACGCCTGATTTCGAGTCAGGTACATTCGACCACTCTGCCACCTCTCCGTGTCGCGGTCGTTTCGCGTGAGGCCGCATTATAGACGGTGGGTAAGCGAACCGCAATACCTGCTTCGATAAACCCAACGATTCGGCACCCGGCGCCGCACGCGCCGCATCACTGCGCAGTCAGGCCCGCCATCAGCRCATCCAGGGTCGCCTGGCCACGCACCTGGTACGTCCGGCGGTCGAAGATGCTGCCCGACTGGTCGTCCGGCGCCCCGATGTCCCAGAAGAACGGCAGCACGCCGTTGGCGACGGCCTTCTTGACGACGTAGGTGTGGTAGTAGTTGCGCGACTGGAGGTGCAATGCCAGGGCGTCGCCCGTCAGGTTCGTGCGTCGCTGGGCGGCGAATTCGCCGAGCAGGACCGGAATGCCCTTGTCGACGAAGGCCGTCTTCAGGCTCGCGAATTGCGCATCGACGTAGTCTTCCTCGCCCCACGTCGGATTGCGGATCGTGTCCGTCGTCGAGTGGTTGGGCGCGCCCCAGTAATAGGCCTGGTTGCCCCAGTTTTCATCCTTGGTCATCAGCGCGAAATTGAACGGGGCGTAGAAGTGGATCTCGGCCATCATCCGGCCAGCCAACTTGTCGGTCGGCAGCGTCGGCATGTATTTCACCATCAGGTCGATGTTGGTCTCGGGGCCCTGCACGACCAGCACGCGGTAGGCGTTCCTGCCGCCCGTGGAGCGCACGGCGTCGACGAAGGTCTGGTGATAGCTCTTCAGGATATCGACTGCCGCCTGCAGCTTCACGGGGTCCGGGGTGTCCTGCTCGTTGCCCGTGGCCGGTTCGTTGGCGCTGGCGAACATCACGTGCTCGTCGAAATCGCGCAAGGTCGTCGCGATCTGTTCCCAGTACGCTTTCTGCTTCGCGTTCACGGCATCCTTCTTGGCGGCCGTGATGTTCTTTTCCAGCCAGCCGCCGTCCCAGTGGATGTTGACGAGGACGTACATATCGTTGTCGACGCAATATTGAACAACCTGCTTGACGCGGGCGAGCCAGGTGGCGCTGATCTTGCCCGTCGTCTGGTCGGCGTACTGGTCCCACGACACGGGCAGGCGGATCGCGTTGAAGCCGGCTTTCTTGACGGTCTGGATGAGCTCGTTCGTGATCAGGGGGTTGCCCCAGTTCGTTTCGCCGCCGATCGCCTCCATCGTGTTGCCGATGTTGAAACCGATGCGGATCGATGCCGCGATCTGCTGCGCGTTGTGCGTCATGCCGGTCGTGTCGGCGGGGGCCGGGCTCGGGTTATAGCTCGGGTAAACGCTTGTGGTTGGTGTCGGCGTTGGTGTGGGCGTCGGGGTTGGCGTGGGCGTCGGGGTTGGCGTTGGCGTCGGCGTGGTTGCGGCCGGGACTGCGGCCGTTGCCGGCGAACCGCCGCCACCGCCGCCGCAGGCCACGAGGAGCACCGCAAGCAACGGCGCGAACAGCAAGGATTTGGTTTTCATGGATCTCCCTTAGTAATTGTTATGAACAAAAACTCAGGGTAGAAAAATCAGATGCCCGGACGGTAGTTCTGACAGGACAATTATTATTAGCGTGCAGAATTTGGTAGCAAATGCACTTAATGTTGGTATGAAGATAGGGTGGTTTGTCGGTGCCGGGTGGTGTTCCGTATCGGCATGGCGACGGGCTGATTGCGGCGTGTGGGCGGGTTGCTGTTCCGTGGATGCGGGCTTTGCAGCGCGCGCCTGCGGCGCGCGGGGCCGCCCTGCGGGCAGCAGTCAGAGATTCGAAGACCGAGCTTCGCCGGTCTTCGAATTGGAAGGGCGTAGCAAAAGCGATGCTGCGGATGATCTGTGTCTGCCCGCTTTGCAGCGCGCGCCCTCGGCGCGCGAAGCCGTCCGCCTTGCGGACGGCAAACGGGCGATTCGGGCGGGCTGGGCTTGCAAGCCCAGCCCTTCGAATCCCACCCCGCAGGGCGCGCAGGCGCCC
>NZ_JBFUDR010000545.1:0-2058 GCF_056404615.1 Massilia sp. P2_C2
TACTTATCCCCGTACGGATTCGCGCGCGCTGCCGGAAGACTACCTGAACACCGTCAAGTCGACGCTGGAAGTGTTGAAGGGCAACCCGAACTATCACCAGTTCGCCAAGCAGATCCTGGACAAGGGCTGGGTCAAGCCGAACAAGCGTATCTTCGACAACAGCAAGATCTCGGACCACTTCGCGATCATCCCGACGGGCGTCGTGCCGAAAAACCTGTCCGAGCCGGAACAGAAGCTGTACGACCTCGTCACACGCCGTTTCATGGCCGTGTTCTTCCCCGCCGCCGAATTCCTCGTCACGACGCGCTTTACGGAAGTGGAAGGCCACCAGTTCAAGACCGAGGGCAAGGTGATGACCAACCCCGGCTGGCTGGCGGTGTACGGCAAGGACACGACGGGCGACGACAAGGACGGCGCCAGCCTCGTGCCGGTGGCGAAGGGCGAGCAGGTGCTCACCGACAAGGTCACGGCCAACGGCCTCGTCACCAAGCCGCCCGCACGCTACAACGAAGCGACCTTGCTGTCGGCGATGGAAGGCGCGGGCAAGCTCGTGGATTCCGACGAGCTGCGCGACGCCATGGCCGGCAAGGGCCTCGGTACGCCGGCCACGCGCGCCGCGATCATCGAGGGCTTGCTGACTGAAAAATACCTGCTGCGCGAAGGCCGTGAACTGATCCCGACCGCCAAGGCGTTCCAGCTGATGACTTTGCTGCGCGGCCTGGGCGTCAATGAATTGACGGCGCCGGAACTGACGGGCGAGTGGGAATACAAGCTGTCGCAGATGGAAAAGGGCCAGATTTCGCGCGACGAGTTCATGCGCGAGATCGCCGAGATGACGCAAATCATCGTCAAGCGCGCCAAGGAATACAACAACGACACGATCCCGGGCGAGTACGCCACCCTGAGGACGCCGTGCCCGAACTGCGGCGGCGTCGTCAAGGAAAACTACCGCCGCTTCGCCTGCACGAAGTGCGACTTCTCGATGAGCAAGGTGCCGGGTGGCCGCCAGTTCGAGATCGAGGAAGTCGAGGAATTGCTGGCCAACCGCACGATCGGCCCCCTGCAGGGCTTCCGCTCGAAGATGGGCCGCCCGTTCGCCGCGATCCTGCGCATCGCGCGCGACGAGGACATCCACAATTACAAGCTGGAATTCGACTTCGGCCAGGACCAGGACGAGGGAGAGGAAGGCGAGGGCGTCGACTTCACGGGCCAGACCCCGCTCGGTCCGTGCCCCAAGTGCACGGGCAACGTCTACGAGATGGGCCTGGCCTATGTCTGCGAACACACGGTGGCCAAGCCGAAGACCTGCGATTTCCGCAGCAGCCGCATCATCCTGCAGCAGGAAATCCTGCCCGAGCAGATGGCCAAGCTGCTGAACGAGGGCAAGACCGATTTGCTGCCGGGCTTTGTCTCGCAGCGTACCCGTCGTCCGTTCAAGGCGTTCCTCGTGCGCGGCAAGGATGGCAAGATCAGCTTCGAGTTCGAGGAACGCAAGGCCAAGCCGGGCGCGAAGGCCAAGGACCAGGCCGAGGAAGGGGAGGGCGGCGCAGAGACGACGGCTGCCAAGCCGGCTGCGCGCAAGGCTGCCGCCACGAAGACGGCTGCTGCCAAGCCGGCTGCGAAAGCCCCGGCCAAGACGACTGCGGCCCGCAAGGCGCCGGCCAAGCGTGCGACGGCGGCCAAGAAGGCGGTTGCTGGCGAATAAGGGACTCGCAGTTCAAGCAAAAGCCGCGGCGTGTCCGCGGCTTTTTTTCGCCTATATTGCCATACTGAATTTTTTGTGTAATTTATGCACGCGGCAAACTAAGGTTATTTTCTAAAAGTTAGTAAACGGCCATCCTTCTGTACCTCACCGGAAGCTGTCGATTTGCACTTTTTGTGGTGCGGCCCGGTCCTTGATTCCCGATAAGCGACCTCATCTTTGCGTGGTTCACACTCGTTTTACTCCAACCACTTTGCAGGAGCGGAACCATGAACACCAAGGTACAGGGCGGGTGCGACAGCGCTCAGGATCTAGTGCCGGCCGAGCGCGCGACATTCCGCGCCCTGGTGCTGGCC
>NZ_JBFUDR010000546.1:0-2051 GCF_056404615.1 Massilia sp. P2_C2
AGACAACACCGTGCTGGCCATGGACGCCGTCGACCTGCTGCTGGCCAACCGCGCGCAGTTGCTGGA
Source organism: Massilia sp. P2_C2 (assembly GCF_056404615.1). Classification (NCBI taxonomy): domain Bacteria; kingdom Pseudomonadati; phylum Pseudomonadota; class Betaproteobacteria; order Burkholderiales; family Oxalobacteraceae; genus Massilia; species Massilia sp. P2_C2. The sequence goes on from NZ_JBFUDR010000546.1 coordinate 67, forward strand.
ACGCCTGCGCCAGGGCGCCGAAGAGGAAGCGGCGGCGAACCGCGACGCCAAACATTCCTTCCGCTTCCGGCGCGACCATTACACACGTTACCTCCAGCTGAAGGAAGGCCGCCTGCGCGACGCCATGCGCCCTGAACGGCGAGCCGGACGTGGATGGTCGGAAGATACTGGGCGATCCGAACGTGGTCGAAACCATCGTGTTCGGCGGGCGCGTCCAGGCACGGCCCGACTTCGGCATGCTGCAGGCACTGCGCCTGCAGGCCGGCGCCAACCGGCGCGACGACTGGCTCTGGCCCGCACCGCTGTTCGCCGCATGGTGGCAACGCCAGGATCCGTCCCGGCTCGACCTGCGCCAGTTGGGCGACGCCGCCGCACGCTGCGGCTATCCGCCCGACGTACTCGCGCAGGCATGTCTGCGCACCTCGTGGTACCGCGCTGCCCTGCCCCAGTCCGTGCTGCCGCCCGAGCGCGTGTGGCCGCACCTGGCGCAATATCCCGAACTGATCGACGAGGGCCTGGGCATGGCCCACGCCGACCGCCCGCGCTACCATAACCTGGACCTCGGCCAGACCTTGTCCGCGCTCGACACATTCCCGGTCGTGCCGGCCCGCTGGCTGCCGCGCGTGATGGAAATCGCGCTGGGTGACTCGAAAACATACCGCCTGGACGCCCAGCGGATACTGGCCAAGCTGCCGGAAATCGGCAAACGCGTCGTCGAGGCGCTCGACGCGGGCAAGCAGGAGGTGCGCATCGAAGCCGCGCGCTGGCTGGCCAGGATGGACTACCGTGCGGGCATCCCGGCCCTGACCGCGGCGCTCGACAAGGAAGCCCGGGAAACCGTCAGCGCCGAACTGTTGACGGCACTGGAAAAACTGGGCGAGGACATCGGCCCCCGGCTGGCGCCCGACGTGCTCCTCAGGCAGGCGCGCAAGGGCCTGAAGGCGAAGCCGCCCGCCGGCATCGCATGGCTCAACCTGGACCTGCTGCCCGCCTGCGCCTGGCAGGACGGCAGCCCCGTCGAACCGGACATCGTGCGCTGGTGGGTCATCCTTGCCGCCAGGCTGAAGGAGCCCGCCGCGAACGCGCTGCTGGTGCGCTACCTCGGTCTGCTCGACGCCGCCAGCCGCGCGGCGCTGGGCCGCTTCCTGCTGCACCAGTTCATCGCCCGCGACACGGCCCACCCGCCGCTGGAAGAAGCCGTCGCCTTCGCGCAGCAGGAGGCGCCGGGCCGCTGGCAGAGCTACCAACAGCTGGGGCAGCAGTATCCGCAATACTACGGGGCGCAAGCCGCCCTGACGCCGGAACAGGTGTTCGAACAGGCCAAGCGCGAAAAACTGTCGGAATACCTGGGCAGTGCGATCGGCGAAAAAGGCCTCCTCGCGCTCACCTGCGGCGCGCCGGGGCACGAGCTGGTCGACGCGATCCGCGCCTACATGCGCGACCACTACGTGCGGCGCGCCCAGATCGAGGCGATGCTGGAAGCAGCCGCCATGTCCGACGATCCGGCCGTGATCCAGTTCATCCTCGCCGTCGCCCGCCGCTACCGCACGGCGTCGGTGCTGCAGAAGGCACGCACGCTCGTCGAGCGCATCGCCGACCGCAACGGCTGGACGTCCGACCAGCTGGCCGATCGCACCGTCCCGACCGGCGGCCTGGACGAGTCCGGCCGCATGCTCTTCCAGTATGGCGCGCGCGAATTCACGGTCGTGCTGGACGCGAAGCTCAAGCCGGTGCTGCACAATGCCGAGGGCAAGGCCATCGCCGCCCTGCCCGCCGCGCGCCAGAGCGATCCGCCGGAATCGATCAAGGAAGGCAAGCAGCTGTTCACGGCGTGCAAGAAGGAAGTCAGGCAGGTCATCGACCTGCAGACGGCGCGCCTGTACGAAGCGATGTGCACGGGGCGCACCTGGCCCGCGGCCGAATGGAACGACTACCTGCGCCGCCATCCCGTCGTCGGCCGCCTCGTGCAGCGCCTGGCCTGGACC
>NZ_JBFUDR010000547.1:0-2038 GCF_056404615.1 Massilia sp. P2_C2
GTGCTGATCGGCGACGGCGAGACGGCGTTCGGCCAGGGGCAGAAAGACGCCGGTCCGTTCGCCCGCCAGGACTGGACGCCGCCACCACCCCCGCCGCCGCCGCCCCAACCGGCACCGCCGCCACCGCCGCCCACCGCGCCGCCGCTGCCGTTCACGTTCATCGGCAAGTCCGTCGCCGACGGCACGTGGGAAGTCTACCTGGCGCGCGGCGACCGCACGTACGTCGTGCGCGAGAAGGGCTTCGTCATCGACGGCACGTACCGCGTCGATGGCATCGCCCCGCCGGTCCTGACCCTGACCTATCTGCCGCTGAACCAGGTTCAGCAGCTCAATATTGGAGTATTCGATTGAACGCGAACCTGCCCACCATGCTGGCCCGGCGCCTGCTCCCGGCCGCGCTGGCCTTCCTGCTGGCCGGCTGCGCCGCGCAGATGGCTTATCGGCAAGGGAACGAACTCGTGGCCCAGGACAAGGTCGAGGCCGGGCTCTCGAAATACCAGGAGGCGCTGGCGGCCGACCCGACCAACGTCGCCTACAAGACCGCTTACCTGCGCGCGCGCGACGCCGCGACGAACCGCCTGCTGCCCCAGGCCGACCGTGAAATGGCCGAGGGCAAGCAGGAACTGGCCGTGCAGGACTACCGGCGCGTGCTGGCGATCGACCCGGTCAACGAACGCGCCCGCGCGGGCCTGCGCCAGGTCGACGCCGACCGCCGCCACGGCGTCTTGATGGAGGAGGCGCGGGCGGCGCTGGAGCCCAAGGACTACGACACGGCGAAAACGAAGCTGACCGCCATCCTGACCGAGCGTCCGACCCATGAAGCGGCGCGCGCGCTGCTGGTCGACGTGAACGACAGGATCGCGGCCAGCGCACCCGAGGCGGCGCTGGCGGCCGCGTTCCGCACGCCCATCAGCCTGGAATTCCGCGACGCGCCCCTGAAGCAGATCTTCGAGGTCATCGCGCGCCATTCGAACCTGAACTTCCTGTTCGACAAGGATGTCAAGACCGACCAGCGCGCGTCGGTCTTCCTGAAGAACAGCACGGTGGAAGCGGCCGTCTACTACCTGCTGATGACGAACCAGCTGGAACGCCAGGTCATGGACGGCAACACGATCCTGATCTACCCGAATATTGCGGCCAAGCAGAAGGAATACCAGGAGATGACGGTCAAGACCTTCTACCTGGCCAATGCGGAAGCGAAGAGCGTCGCCAATACCCTGAAAACGATCCTCAAGTCGCGCGACGTGGTGGTGGACGAGAAGCTCAACCTCGTGATCCTGCGCGACAGCCCGGAGGCCGTGAAGCTGGCGTCGCAGCTGGTGGCCCTGCAGGACGTGCCCGAGGCCGAGGTGATGCTGGACGTGGAGGTGCTGGAAGTGCAGCGCAACCGCCTGCTCGACCTGGGCATCGACTGGCCCACGAGCCTGGCGTTCACGCCGTTGACGACGTCGGCCGGCGCGGCGATCACGGTCGACCAGCTGCGCCACCTGAACGGCAGCACGATCGGGGTGACGGGCGTGAACGGCTCCATCACCGCGAGCAAGACGGACGGTGATTCCGACACGCTGGCCGCGCCGCGCATCCGCGTGCGCAACAAGGAAAAGGCCAAGGTCGTCATCGGCGACAAGCTGCCCACGATCACGACGACGATTTCGTCCGGCGTGGGCGGCTTCGCGTCGGAGTCGGTGAACTATGTCGACGTCGGCCTGAAGCTGGACGTCGAGCCCACGATCTACCTGAACAACGAGGTCGGCATCCGCATCTCGCTCGAGGTCAGCAACCTCGTCGACACCGTCACCACGAAGGGCGGCACGACGGCCTACCGCATCGGCACGCGCTCCGCGTCGACCATGCTGCAGCTGAAGGATGGCGAGAACCAGGTGCTGGCGGGCCTGATCAAGAACGAGGACCGCTCYAGCGCCACCAGGCTGCCCGGCGTGGGCGACCTGCCCATCGTGGGCCGCCTGTTCGGCAGCCAGCAGGACACGCGCAACAAGACGGAAGTCGTGCTGTCGATCACGCCGCACCTGATCCGTAC
>NZ_JBFUDR010000548.1:0-1990 GCF_056404615.1 Massilia sp. P2_C2
CTGCGGCCGTGTGACCAGGCCCTGGCAATAGGCGAGCGCACGGTTGATGTCGGTGCCGCCGCCCAGCTGCGTGCCGAACAGCACCTCGACGGGATCGTGCAGCAGCGGCGTCAGGTCGACGACGGCCGTATCGAACACGACCACCGACGTCGTCACCGTCTTGATGCTGGCGAGGACCGCCGCGAACACGCTCGCGTACACGACGGACGGCGCCATCGATCCGCTCTGGTCCACGCACAGCACGATGTCGCGCAGCGAGCGCCCGCGCCGGCCGAAGCCGATGCGCGTCTCCGGGATGATCGTCTGGTAGTCCGGCTGGTAGTGCCGCAGGTTGGCGCGGATGGTGCGCATCCAGTCGATGTCCTGGTGGCGCGGCCGCCGGTTGCGCGCGGCGCGGTTCAGGCTCCCGGACACCGCCTGGCGCATCGGCGCGGCCAGTTTCTTTTCCAGTTCCTCGACGACTTTCGCGACGACGGCGCGGGCCGTCGCGCGCGTCTTGTTCGGCAGGACGCGGTTCAGGCTCAACAGCGTGGCGACGAGGTGCACGTCCGGCTCGACGGCCGCCAGCATCTCCGGCTCGCACAGCATTTGCTGCAGGCCCAGGCGGTCGAACGCATCCTTCTGCATCACCTGCACGACGCTGGACGGGAAGTACTGGCGGATGTCGCCCAGCCAGCGTGCCACGCGCGGCGCCGAGCCCCCCAGGCTACCGCTGCGCGTATCGGGGCCGGCGCCGTACAAGGCGTCCAGCGCATCGTCGATGGCGGCATCGGCCGCGCCCAGCGTGAGAGATTCGTTCGCATCCTGGCCCAGCACGAGGCGCCAGCGGCGCGAGGCTTCTTTTTCACTCGACATCGACGTGCTCCTTTTCCGGCCGCGTGCCGAACAGCGTGTGCAGGATGGGCAGCACGCGCCGCGCCCGATCCATATCGACGGCCGTCGCGGCGACGGTGTCGACGGCCGCGCCGCCCGCGTGCGCGGCGCGTTCGCCCAGCGCGCGCCGCTCCGGTGGGCTGAACGTGGCGACCGTGCGCCGCAGCAGCGGCAGCAGTTCCGTGAACACGTCGCCCGGCTGCGCGAGCAGCCAGCCGTTCACGATGTGCCACAACGGGTCGCTGTGCGCGAGCAGTGCGCCGCTCCCCTGTAAAAAACCTTCGAGCCAGTGCGCGGTGACGAGCGGCGGCACGGTCGGCGAGCAGCGCAGGCCCAGCTGGCGCGCGGCGCGCTCGCTGTCCCAGCGTCCCTGCTCGGTGAGGATGCGCCCGCAGCGGCCCGCCAGCAGCGGGTGCGACAGGTCGCTCGTGGCGCCCGCCTCCAGTGCCTCGAACCAGGCCGCCGCATGGGTCTCGTTCTGCAGCAGGCGCACGGCCTGGTCGGCCGCGATGATCTGGCCGAGCAGCGCTGCCGCCGCATCGTCCGCGACGCCGCGCAAGCCGTACGGCAGCGCGATGCACGCACGGGCCACGAGGCCGTCGACGACGCTCCCCAGCGCCTGCGTATCGACATTGCGCGCGCTGCCGTAGCGCAGCACGTTGACGAGCGACGGCAGCGCCGCCAGCAGCGGCCCGAGGTCGGGCGTCAAGGTGCCCACTTCCTGGATGCGCGCCATCAGCGGATCGACGGCCGCGCGCAGGTCGGCCAGCAGGATCGTCTCCATCAGCCGGGTGAGTTCGGGCAGCGTCTGCGCCTGCGCCGCGCGCTCGGCCGCCAGCGCCGTCGCCGCGCTCTCCAGCGTGCCGCCCCAGCGGCTGGCGGCGATCAGGTCGACGGCGAACTCCGGCTCCCATGCGAGCCGCCATTGTTCGTGGAAGGTGCCGGTCCTGCCGCGCACCTCCAGCTGCCGGCCCCACGCCACGTCCAGCAGCGCAAGGCGGTGCAGCAGCACGCTCTTTTCCAGGTGGGCCGGCTGGCGCAGGTCGAGGTCGAGTTCCGTCATGCCGGCGCGTACCGGCATGCGCAGGCGCTTCTGCTGCGCCGCCACGTCCTGCGC
>NZ_JBFUDR010000549.1:0-1928 GCF_056404615.1 Massilia sp. P2_C2
GCGCAGCTCGATGGCGCCGCCGCGGCGGCCGCGCCGGGGCCGGCGCTGGACGTGCGCCTGGACCGCGTCCGCGCCGGCATGAAGGGCGTCGTCGACGTGGGCACGGCGGCCGGCGCGTTCCGCGCCCCGSCGCTGGCGGCCATCCGGCGTGGCCTGTCCGGCAAGACGGGGACGGCGCCGCTGGGCGACGGCACGCTTGCCACCGTCTGGTTCATGGGCTGGCTGGAGCCGCACAGCGTGCCCGGACAGGATCATCGGCTGGCCGTCGCGGTCTTCGTCAGTCGCTCGGAAGCGACGGGGGGCGAGCACGCGGCGCCCGTCGCCGCCGCCGTGCTGGGGGCGCTGGCGGGCCAGCCGACGAAATGAGGGGTGTTTTCGCCTCATCTGCGCGCCTCGGAGGTGTGTTTCTATGGCATGATCTATTACGGACCTGTCATTGCAGTCCATGCCATATCGAAGAGGATTTATGCGTTTGCCGGGAACCCGGTACCAGGAACCGGGCTGGGAAGAGGTGCGCAAGCTGCTGGGGCAATGCTCGCTCGGCGCGCTGCGCGGCTTCGACGCGCGCCCCGGACCGGACGCGCTGGAGGACTACGTCGACCGCATGGCGGCCCGCTTGCTCGCGGTCCGGCATGGCGCGCGCGCCCAGGCCGCCGGCAATGCCTATGGCGACACGGTGTACGAGTTGGCCGTGGCCCTCGTCGTCGAGTTGCGCGCCCGTCCGGCCGACTGGGATGCCCTGTGCGCGGCCTGCGCCGGTATCCCGTCCGGCCTGGATGGCGACGCCCTGTTGCGCAAGAAGGTGAACGATATGTATGCCGTGTTGCGCGACCGCGTCGACGCGGACAATTACCAGGCGGCCTGCGGCCGTCCGTGCAGCCCGAACCGCATGTACGCCTACCGCATGCTCGATACGGCGTACCACGAGGTGGCGCGCCTGTTCGCCGACTGGCGCGCGCACCAGGACCAGGTCGGCGCGATCCTCGGGCGCACGCTTGCCGACGGCGCGGCGCCCATCGAGGTGCGCCAGCTGCGCACGATCGCCGACTGCCGCCCGGAATGGATCCTGCGCTGGAGCGGGACGCTGGCGGCGTTCGGCGGCGGCCCGGGGCCGTTGCATACGCGCTCCAAGCGCTTCGCCAGCCTGAAGACGGGCTTGGCGCGTATCGCCGCCATGCTGCGCGAGATCGGCGACTACGAGCAGTTGTCGGCGAACGGCGACCGCGACTGGCTGCAGGACCTGGACGACGCCACCGCCTGGGTCGAGGATTACTGGCGCGTGCTGCAGGAATCGGAAGCCGCGGCGACGCCGGGCCCGGACCGCATCCTGGAAGCGTCCCAGGACGAACTGGACGCGGCGGCGCCCGAACCTGGGCCGGGGCCGGCCGACGCCCCGGCCGACCCGCGCCTGGACGCGCTGGCGGTCAGTGTTTCACTGCCCCCCGGCTACCTGCAGGAAGCGGGAGCAGCCGAAGCGGCGCACGGCCGGGTGGCGCACCTGCTTGCGACGGATGGCCTGGTCGTGCGGCTGGCTGTCTACGCGAAATTGCTTGGGCCCGACGACGACGTCTACCCTGACGCCTGGCGTGACCCGGCCACCGGCGCGCTGCCCACGATGCAGCAGCTGGCGGCCCTGGCCGAGGTCTCGCTGCCGACGCTGCGCAAGCGGCGCGACGCGGCCATCGCCCGGCTGGGCGCGGCCTTTACGAGGAAGCGAGGTAGTAATGCATAGTGACGACGACATGACCTACCGGCGGCTGCAGGATGCACTGTTGCAGGGCCGCCGCAGCGACGGCGACCGGCTCGTGCTGGACGACGCCACGCTTGCCGCCGCGCTGGACGGCAGCCGGCCCCTGACGGCCGGCGAACGGGCGGCGCTGCAGGCGTCGCCGCTGACGGCGCGCCGCCTGCGCCACCTGGCGCTGGAA
>NZ_JBFUDR010000550.1:0-1923 GCF_056404615.1 Massilia sp. P2_C2
CGCCACGAACGCGAGCAGATCGCCGACGATTTCGCCGCGCGCCACCTCGGCGAACCGCGCCGCCTCGCGCGGGCGCTGTCGGAACTGGAACGCCTGCAGTTCTCGCGCCACCACCTGGCCCAGGCCGCGGCCGGCGGCGACTTGATGGCCCGCATCCGCCGCCTGCTGCGTCCCGATCCGCAGGCCCTGGACTGGCGCGCCGCGCTCCCCGTCCTCGGCCTCGTGCTGGCCTGCGCGGCCAGTGCCCACGCGCTGTCAGCCCGGGACGTCCCGGCGGTCACCACCACGGCCGGCCTCACGCGGCCCGCGGTCGCGGATTTCTCGACCTGCAGGAAACCGCAGTACCCGCAGGCCGACATCGCGGCCAGCCACGAAGGCACGGTCACGTTGAACTTCCGCGTGGACCCCTCGGGCTTCGTCACGGCATCGACCATCCTGCGTTCCAGCGGCTACGCCAGCATGGACGAGGCGGCCCGTAGCGCCCTGCACCGCTGCCGGTTCGCGCCCGCCCTGCGTAACGGCCAGCCTGTGTCGACGTGGCAACCGGTCCAGTACATCTGGACCCTGGCGTAATCCGTTCCCACCATCAGTTCCCACCACAAGGAGACGACCATGTCCCGCCTCATCCGCACGCCCCTGCAATGCCTGTCCCTCGCCCTCGCCTGCGTGGCGTCCGCCCATGCGGCACCGCAAGGCGGCAGCACCGCCAGGCTCGACTTCAACAGCTGTGCCAAACCGCAGTACCCCCATGCGGACGTGCAGGCCAGCCATGAGGGCACGGTGACGCTGCGCTTTCTCGTCGACGAGAACGGCCGCGTGAAGAATTCGAAAGTGATGGCGTCCAGCGGGTTCACGACCCTGGACGAAGCCGCGCGCTCGGCGCTGGCACAGTGCAGCTTCCAGCCTGCGCACAAACACGGCAAGCCCGCGCAGCAATGGACCAAGGTCCAGTACGTGTGGAAGCTGCGCTAGGAGAATGGAACGACGGGCGGCACCGCAACGCCGCCCGGAGGGACATCAAACGGCCGAGATGTCCAGCTCGGCCGACGTGGCGGCCACGACCTCTTCCTTCGTGACGCCCGGCGCCAGCTCCACGAGCTTCAGGCCGGTGTCGGTGACGTCCATGACACCCAGGTCGGTGATGATGCGGTCGACGACGCCGACGCCTGTCAGCGGCAGATCGCATTTCTTGAGGATCTTGTGGCTCGTCGAGCCATCCTTCGCGGTCGCCACGTGTTCCATCACGACGACAACGCGCTTGACGCCGGCCACGAGGTCCATCGCGCCGCCCATGCCCTTGACCATCTTGCCCGGAATCATCCAGTTGGCCAGATCACCCTTTTCCGAGACCTGCATCGCGCCCAGGATCGCCAGGTTGATCTTGCCGCCGCGTATCATGCCGAACGAATCGGCCGAGCTGAAGTAGGCCGCGCCCGGCAGTGCCGTCACGGTCTGCTTGCCGGCGTTGATGAGATCGGCGTCCACTTCGTCGGCGGTCGGGAACGGGCCGATGCCCAGCAAGCCGTTTTCCGACTGCAGGAAGACCTCGATATTGTCCGGGACGTAGTTCGCCACCAGCGTGGGCAGGCCGATGCCCAGGTTCACGTAGAAACCGTCCTGCAGTTCCTTGGCCGCGCGCGCGGCCATTTCATCACGAGTCCATGCCATGTCTGTCTCCCCTGGTCTTATGCTTGACGCACGGTGCGCTGTTCAATGCGCTTTTCCGGCGTCGGGTTGTGAACGATGCGGTGCACGAAGATGCTCGGGGTATGCACCTGGTCGGGGTCGATCTCGCCGACCTCCACCAGCTGCTCGACTTCCACGATGCAGACCTTGCCTGCGGTAGCCACGTTCGGGTTGAAGTTGCGGGCCGTCTTGCGGAACACGAGGTTGCCGGCGCGGTCGGCCTTCCACGCCTTGACG
>NZ_JBFUDR010000551.1:0-1906 GCF_056404615.1 Massilia sp. P2_C2
GCGCGGCACTGCTGCGGTGGGCCGGGCAGCTCAGCGCGCACATTGTCGACACGGCCGCGCTGCGCGAGGCGAGCCTGGACCGCATCGCCGATGCGGCCGCGCCGCTGCTCGAACGGCTGCTGATGGACGCCTGATCCATACGGCGCTGCTCGAGCCGGTCTGCAATGTCATCCTGATGCCGTTGCATGACCGATTATGGGACAACGCGGTGAGCGGGCGCAGTGCCCCCCCCCGGTGCTGCGGCAGCAGGTTGATCGTTCCGATCCATCGTGTTTGTACTATCCTGATATCGAAACGATAACGAGGAGAGTTCCGATGGCGATCGATCCGCAGGGAGAACGCGATGCGCGCTTGCGCAACAAGCCGCAAGCCGACGAAGGACAACTGCCGGTCATGGTCTATGACTGGAAGACCATGCCGCTCACTTCGGAAAACATCTGGCACGCACAAATGGCCGGCTGGCCGCGCATTCTGACCTACGACTATATCGCCGACAGTGCGCTGAAGAAGCGGCTGATGTCCCACAAGCGTTATCACAGCCTGACTGCCGCCGGCGTCGTGAACCTGCGTGGCCAATGGCGCGATGAGTATCCATTCGCATCGACCGTCGAAAACGGGGGGAGCGTCTTCGTGGGCCATGCCCCGGCTGACGAGCAGATCCGGCAAGGCATCATGATCCGGCAGTTCTATGCCGACCACGAGGCCTTGCTTCACTCCGTTCGCGCAGGTACGCCTTTTTTCTTCGAGGTGAAGGTCATCAACTACCCGGCTGCACCGGTGCGTTGATCAGTACGTGCCCAGCCGGACCTTCAGGACGACCGGATTGCCGGTCAGGTTCAGATCCGAATCGACCTGGTCGCCATTCCAGTTGCGCACCATGAGCCATTTGCCGTTACCGTCGAAATACCCTTCCTCGACGCGGCCGTACATCGACGGCTTGCCCGCGTTCGCGCCCGCAGTGTCGAACTTCACACGCGCATGCTGGCCGACGACGATGAATTCGTTGTCGGCGATCTGGGCGATGGCGACGCCGCCACTCGGCGCCTCGGTACCGGGCGGTTGCTCCCTGATCGTCGACAGCCCACTGCTCGTCGCCGAGTTGCCACAGCCGGTACGACACGGTCGCCTTCCAGTTCTTCAGCATGATGGTCTGCGGCTTGCGGTCATCGCCTTCGGCCACGCCATGCGTGCGGTTGTCCAGCGCCCATGTCGCCCACAAGCGCTGCATCGGACGGAACACGGCGAAGACCCTGGCGTAAGGCTCGGACATTCTCCGGTCGGTGAACTGCGACCCCAGCGGGAAATTCGTGTAGTCGGCATAGTCGACGCCGAACGGCGCCACGCCCAGTGCGCCGCGACCCAGGATCTGGTAGATGTAGCGCGCCATGGCGGCCGAATTGGCCATCTCCGGCACCAGCAGCGGGTTGTCCGGGCGCTGGAACAACTCGATATTGGCCGTGACCCTGTTCGATTCCGCCATGTAGAAGTCCGGCGCGACCAGGTCGATATGCGGCGCCACCGCACGGTAGATGTCGATCACGTCATACGTCGGGCCGCCGGCGTTGAAGTTGTTGTTCCACGGCGCGAGCGGCTCGATGGGATCGCGCAGCGCATTGTTCACGTACATGGGCAGGTCGTAGACGGCACGTCCCGCCTTGGCGATGTCCTCGATGTAACTGGCGAAAGCCCATGCATGGAAGTACTCGTCGGCGTACGGGCCATAGACGTCGGACCAGGTGCCCGTCGCGGCGCCCGCGACCGGCGACTTCTTGTGCGTCAGGATCGCCTGCGGTACCCGCTGTTTGAACAGCGCCTGCGCCGTCAAGCCATCATCGCGCGGCTGGCCAAAGGTCCCGACCTCGTTCTCCACCTGCACCATGATGACCGTATGCTGGCTGGCATCGAT
>NZ_JBFUDR010000552.1:0-1900 GCF_056404615.1 Massilia sp. P2_C2
GCCTTGTTCCGTATGGTCGACACAAGGCTGCGCCGGCTGGAACCACGCATGCCCGCGCGCCTGCGCCGCCGCGCGATCGCGCGCGCCAGCGCGTTCGTGCGCGAACGCCTGAACGGCGAGCACGGGCTGGGGGCCATCTTCCCCGCGATGGTCAACGCCGTGCTGATGTTCGACGCGCTGGGCGTGCCCCCCGACGATCCGCACGCGGCCGGCGCGCGCCGCGCACTCGACCGGCTGCTGGTCGAGCGCGGCGACGAGACCTATTGCCAGCCCTGCCTGTCGCCCGTCTGGGACACGGCGCTGATGAGCCACGCGCTGCTGGAAGCGGGCACGCCGCAGGCTCTGGCCGCGGCCGTACGGGGGCTGGACTGGCTGTGGCCGCTGCAGATCCTCGACGTGCACGGCGACTGGACGGCACGCCGGCCGGGCCTGCGTCCGGGCGGCTGGGCGTTCCAGTATGCGAACGCGCACTATCCGGACGTGGACGATACCGCCGTCGTGGCGATGGCGATGCACCGCGCCGACCAGGTGCTGGCGCGCCCGCGCTATGCCGACGCCGTCGATCGGGCGCGAGAATGGGTACTCGGCATGCAGTGCCGCGGCTGCGGCGGCTGGGGCGCGTTCGATCCCGAGAACACGCATCTCTACCTGAACAATATCCCGTTCGCCGACCATGGTGCGCTGCTCGACCCGCCGACGGCCGACGTGTCGGCACGCTGCCTGTCGATGCTGGTGCAGCTCGACCCGTCGGCGTGCCGCGATCCGCGCACGCCGGCTGGACGTGCGCTCGCCTGGCTGCTGGCCGAACAGGAGCCGGGCGGCGCATGGTATGGCCGCTGGGGCCTGAACTATGTGTATGGCGTGTGGAGCGTGCTGTGCGCGCTCGGCGCCGCCGGCCTCGGGATGGAGGCGGAACCGGTCGCGCGAGCCGTCGGCTGGCTGACGGCGATCCAGAATCCGGACGGCGGCTGGGGCGAGGATGGCGACAGCTATCGTCTCGACTACGCCGGCCACCGGCCGTTCCCCTCGACGCCGTCGCAGACCGCATGGGCGCTGCTGGGGATGATGGCCGTGGGCGCGGTCGACACGCCGCCGGTGGCGCGTGGCATCGCCTGGCTGCTCGCGCACCAGCGCGAAGACGGATCGTGGGACGAAGCGCACCACACGGCAACCGGGTTCGAGCGCGTGTTCTACCTGCGCTACCACGGCTATGCCCGCTATTTCCCGCTGTGGGCGCTGGCGCGCTACCGCAATCTGCGCACGGGCGGCGCGACGCGGCCCGGGTTCGGCATGTGACGGCGGCGCCCGTCATCGTGGCCTGCGGCCTGCCGTTCGAGGCGGCGCTGGCGGCCGGGGAAGGGATCGCCGTCGCCTGCGGACCGGGGCCGCGGCGGATCGCGCCGGCCATAGCCGCGCTCGTCGCCGGCGCGCCGGCGGGGACGTTCGCCGGCATCGTCAGCTTCGGCTGCGCGGGTGGACTGGACCCGGCATTGGCGGCCGGCGCCTGCATCGTGCCGGATGCCGTGCTGACGGATCACGAAGAATTCGCCGCCGACCCGGCCTGGACCCGCGCCCTGCGCGCGCGCCTGCCGCAGGCCCGCGCGGGACTGCTGCGCGGGATCGACGCGCCGCTCGCCACGAATGCGGACAAGGCGCGGYTGTGGCGCGACTGCGGTGCGGGCGCGGTCGACATGGAGTCGCACGCGGCGGCGCTGGCGGCGCGGCGCCACGGCCTGCCGTTCGTTGCGTGCCGGGTCGTGCTCGATCCGGCCTGGCGCAGCCTGCCCCGGTGCGCGCTGGCCGCGCTGCGCGAGGATGGTGGTACCGACGTCGCGGCGCTGCTGCGCGCGCTGGCCGCGGCGCCACGCGAACTGGGGCCGCTGGCGGCGCTGGCGCTGGA
>NZ_JBFUDR010000553.1:0-1899 GCF_056404615.1 Massilia sp. P2_C2
CGCCAGGTGTCGGCGGCCGAGCTGGGGCGGGTATTGTCCGGGCATTTCGGCGTTGCCGTGCGCGTGCAGGAAGGCGTCGGCCACTGGGACCGCCTCGCGCCGTCCGAACAGAGCGTGCTGGGTGCCAGTGCGCTGCTCGGCCGCAGCGCACTGCTGGGTGCGCGCACCTGGCGGCCCGACCTGCGCGTGCGTGTGCGTATCGGCCCCCTCGACCGGGCCCGCTACGATCACTTCCTGCCCGGCGCGCCGGGCGCGCGGGTGCTGCGCACGTTGCTGGGCCTGTTCGCCGTGCCCACCCTGGCCTACGACATCGTCCTCGTGCTGCGCCAGGCGGACCTGCGGCCCGTGCAATTGGCCCCGATGGGCCGCCGGCTCGGCCTGGACAGTTATCTGCTGAGCGGACCCGCCACGGCCGACCGGGCCGACCTGAGCTACGAACTCCGTCCGCTGGACCCGCTGCCGCCGCTGCCTGTGAAATCCTCTTGACCTTCCCATCGTGGGAAGGCATATCCTGTGTTGGCAATCACGGGAGAAAGCATGGATACGAGGGTAGCGGACAATGCAGGGATAGCCATCGCCATCGAAGGCATGACCTGCGCATCATGCGTGGCGCGCGTGGAAAAGGCGATCAAGGCCGTGCCGGGCGTGCGCGACGCGAGCGTCAACCTGGCGACCGAAAAGGCCGCCGTCAGGGGCGACGGACTGGACGTGGCAGCGATCGTGGCCGCCGTCGAGCAGGCCGGCTATGCGGCGCGGCCGGCGGATGCAGGCCGGCAGGAGACGCCGCAGGGACCAGGGCTGCCGTCGTGGTGGCCCGTGGCCACCGCCGCGCTGCTGAGCATTCCACTGATCGCCCCCATGCTCCTGCAGCCGTTCGGCGTCCACTGGATGCTGCCTGGCTGGCTGCAACTGCTGCTGGCCACGCCCGTCCAGTTCTGGCTGGGCGCGCGCTTCTATCGCGCGGGCTGGAAGGCCGTGCGAGCCGGTGCCGGCAACATGGACCTGCTCGTCGCGATCGGCACGTCGGCCGCTTACTTCCTGTCGCTGTATCAGTTGCTGAGCGCGGACGGCCAGGCGATGCCGCACCTGTATTTCGAATCGGCCGCCGTCGTCATCACGCTCGTCCTGCTCGGCAAATGGCTGGAAGGCCGCGCCAAGCGGCAGACCGTGGCCGCGATCCGGGCGCTGGAAGCCTTGCGTCCTACCGGGGCCATCGTGCGGCGTGGCGATCGGGATACGACGATTCCCCTCGACGCCCTGCGCGCCGGCGACCTGATGGTCGTGCGGCCGGGCGAGCGCGTGCCGGCCGACGGCCGCGTCGTCGCAGGCGCAAGCCACCTCGACGAAGCGCTGCTGACGGGCGAGAGCCTGCCGGTGGCGAAGGGAGAAGGCGACCGCGTGACGGGCGGCGCCGTCAACGGCGAAGGGCTGCTGCTGGTCGAGGCGACCGCCGTCGGCGCGGACAGCATGCTGGCGCAGATCATCCGCATGGTCGAGGATGCGCAGGCGGCCAAGGCGCCCATCCAGCGCCTCGTCGACAAGGTCAGCGCCGTGTTCGTGCCCGTCGTGCTGCTGATTTCGCTCGCCACGCTGCTGATCTGGGGCTTCGCCACGGGCGACTGGCAGCAGGCGCTGTTGAATGCCGTCGCGGTGCAGGTGATCGCCTGCCCGTGCGCGCTGGGCCTCGCGACGCCGACCGGCATCATGGTCGGCACGGGCGCGGCCGCGCGCCACGGCATCCTCATCAAGGACGCGGAAGCGCTGGAGACGGCGCACGCGCTGCGGATGATCGTATTCGACAAGACCGGCACGCTGACGGAAGGGCGCCCGCGCGTGGTCGCGCTGGAGGCGGATGACCCGCGCCGGCTGCTGGCGCTGGCCGCCGCCGTCCAGCAGGGC
>NZ_JBFUDR010000554.1:0-1876 GCF_056404615.1 Massilia sp. P2_C2
CCGAGCAGGCCGCGCCGGCCGATGCCGCGGCCGGTACGGATGCCGCACCGGCCGCTGGCAAGGCGCCGGCAGCGAAAGCTGCGGAACCGAAAGCTGCGGAACCGAAGGCTATAGAAGCGAAAGCCACCAAGCCGGCAGCGAAGACTGCGGAACCGGGCGCGAAGCCGGTTGTGAAGCCGGCTGAAAAAACGGCTGAAAAAACGGCTGCAAAACCGGCGGAAAAATCGGCAGCCACCGAGCAGCATCCGAAGGCCACCGCCGTCCGCAAGATCGATGCGGACGGCCAGCCGAAACCCGCCGTGCGCAAGGCGGACGCCGAGGCGCAGGCCAAGCCCGTGCGCAAGCCGGCCGCGAAGCCCGATGCCGACACGGATGTGCCGCCCAAGGCGCAGCGTGCCAAGCCGCCGGCCGTCGAAGAAGTGCTGCAGTGACGGCGCGCCGGATTGACCCGGCGCAGGGGAGCGGGGCCGCATGAGGCGGCCCCAACTGCGTAAATTCAGCCTGGTGTCGTTGCGCGACCTGCTCGTGGCGGCGGCGCCGACGGTCGTGCTCGTGCTGGTCGCGTGCGTGGTYGCCTATATCGTCGTCGATCCGGCGCCGCCGCGCCACGTCGTCCTCGCGACGGGACAGGACAACAGTGCCTATGAGGAATTCGGCCGCAAGTACGCGGCCGTCCTCGCTCGCGACGGCATCAAGGTCGACCTGCAGCGCTCGCTCGGTTCGGAAGACAATCTGCAACGCCTCGTCGACGGCAAGGCCGACATCGCCTTCGTGCAAAGCGGTTCGACGAGCGAGGTCCAGGCCGAGCGGCGCGGCCTCATGTCGCTCGGCAGCCTGTTTACGGAACCGGTCTGGTTGYTCCTGCGCACGCACGATGCCGACGGTCGCCGGCTCGACGTTCACAGTCTCACGCAGTTGAAGGGCCTGCGCATCAACCTCGGCCCGGAAGGGACGGGCGTACCGAAGCTGTTCCGCCAGATATTGGCCGTGAACGGCCTGGAGCCCGGCCAGCTGACGATGTCCTCGCTGGAGAACACGCCGGCCACGGTGGAATTGCTGGCGGGACGCATCGACGGTCTCGTATTCAGCTCCGCGCCGGAAGCCCCGCTGATCCAGATGCTGCTGCAAACGCCCGGCATCCGCCTGTTCAATTTCCGCCAGGCCGAAGCGTACACACGCAGGCTGCCGTTCCTGACGCACGTCGTGCTGCCGCGCGGGATCGTGGACATCGGGCGCGACATCCCGGCCCAGGACGTCCACCTGATCGCACCGACCGCGACCCTCGTCGCGCGCGAAGGCCTGCATCCCGCGCTGGTCGACCTGTTCGTAAAGGCCGCCATGGAGATCCATGGCGGCACCGGCTGGTTCCAGCAACAGGGCCAGTTCCCGTCGCCGCGCTACACGGAGATCCCGGTGGCGCGGGAGGCGGCCAAGTATTTCCGCGACGGTCCGCCCTTGCTGCAGCGCTACCTGTCGTTCTGGCTGGCGAACCTGTTCGACCGGCTGTGGGTCGTGGTGGTGGCGCTGGCGGCGCTGATCATTCCGCTGTCGAAGATCGTGCCGCCGCTGTACGTGTGGCGCATCCGCTCGCGCGTGTACCGCTGGTACGGCCAGCTGCGCGCCGTCGAGCAGGCGCTGGAAACCGCGGCGGACGGGCACCGCGAACAGGCGCGCGCCGACCTGCTGCGCCGCCTCGACGACATCGAGCAGCGCGTGAACCATATCTCGATTCCGCTCGCGTACGCGGATGCGTTGTACGGCCTGCGCAGTCACATCAACTTCGTGCGCCAGCGCGTGCGCGTCACCTTGGCACCGCCCGCCGCGACGCCGCAGCGCCGGGCCGGTGACGGCGTGTAGGGTGGGCACCGCTGTGCCC
>NZ_JBFUDR010000555.1:0-1873 GCF_056404615.1 Massilia sp. P2_C2
ATTCAGGGTAGCGCCAGCGACACCGCGGCGATACCCGTACAAGTCATGCCTGATGACCATAGCAGGTCGGTACCACCCCTTCCCATCCCGAACAGGACCGTGAAACGACTTTGCGCCGATGATAGTGCTGCAACCAGTGTGAAAGTAGGTTATCGTCAGGCTAGTTATACGCAACAGCCCGCTCAGAATAGTCTGAGCGGGCTTTTTGCTTTTCGACTTCAGCCCGCAGCCACAAACGGCCGGGCCCTCATCCACTTCGTCAGCACCCATTTTTCGCCTGTTTCGACCGCGGCGCCCGCGTGCAGTGTGGCGTGATCGAGCTGGCCGGCGCCATTCGCGTATTCGAAATACACGGCATGACTTTACCGCGGCGTGACTGCAAGGCCCACTTCGGGAAATTCCGTCGTGCCACCTGCCGGCACATCGTTGAGATAGATGACGAGCGTGCTCACGCGCTGGCCGCTGCGTGCGATCGATGCGCGGTTGGCATCGTTCTGCGGGACCAGGAAATCGTAATGCGGACTGCTGTGGCAATCCGGGCCGTAATGCAGCAGCTGCAGGCCTTCACCGTGCTCGACCGGCAGCCCCATCAAGCTTGATATCCGCCGGTCGATGCGCGCGATGAATTCATCCTCGCACAGCCCGAAGAACATGCCTTCGCTGCTGCGGTGAGGGGCTACGCGGTCCATGCCGCTACGGGGATCGACGATCGTCGACGGCGCAAGACGCGGCCGACCCAGCGCGATCACCGCCGCGCATTCTTCCGCCGACAACACATTGCCCAGAACGGCGACGCAGGGCCGCTGCAGCCGCATCAGCACGTCGACGTGCCGGTCGGCGGTGTGGATGCGGTTGCCCGGCGGCAGACGTGACGGATCCGGCACATAAGCGGATGCCAGCACGTCGACCATGACGCTGTCCTCCGGCAGCGGCTCATCGTGTGCCAGCGCGTGCGCGAACGCGGCGACGAGGCCGTGCGCCACATGCCTGTCGAACCCCTTCATCAGCATCGTATCGACCAGTACGCTTTCCGTGCAGCCGCGTTTCAGGTTATGGCTGATCCAGTCCCTCAACTCGGGAGCTCGACTCTAGTCGAACCAAATAAATAACATCGCGTCATGAACTCGCTGGGAAGCGGTGACGGCGGTCGAGTAAGCCGGCACCGCCTGCGGTTCAGGCCTGCGACAGTGGCGCCGGATCCTGCGCCACGGCCGTCGCCGTCTTGCCCTTGCTGATGCTCTCGCCATCGCTGCGGCGCAGGCGCGCAAAGACGAGCGACGACACCATCGTCATCAGGGCCAGCGTGAGGAAGGCGTGGTGCAGCGCCTTCGTCACCATCACCTGGTCGGTCTGCGGCACACGGCCCAGGAACCAGGCCGTCACGAGTGAGCCGGCAGCGAGGCCGAAGCTCATCGACAATTGCTGGAACGACGACGAGATCGTGCTCGCCATGCTGGAATCCTTCGGTTCGATGTCGGCATAGGCCAGCGTATTCATGCTGGAAAACTGCAGCGAGTTGAAAAAGCCCTGCAGCAGACCGATGCCCGCGATCGCGTACCACGGCGTGCCCGGTCCCACCAGGGAAAAGAGGCCGATCGTGATGCCGATGCAGATCGTGTTGAACACCAGCACCTGGCGATAGCCGAAGCGTGCCAATACCTTCGGCGCGATCAGTTTCATGCCCATCGCGGCGGCGGCCGTCGGCATCATCAACAGACCCGATTGCCACGGCGCCAGCTTCAGGCCCAGCTGGTACAGCAGTGGCAGCAGGAAAGGCAGGCCGCCGATGCCGAGGCGCGTGATGAAGCCGCCCAGCACCGAGATGCGGAACGTACGCACCTTGAACAGTGCCAGGCGCAGCAGTGGGAACTGG